>JAJYNB010000147.1 GCA_021786555.1 Bacillota bacterium
TACCTGGAGACCCAGGGGGCCCGGGTGGTGTTCAATGAGGTACAGCGCCAGTTCAGCATGCCTTTTCAGGTGGATGACCTGGTGGAGCAGTACCGCCTCTACACCTACCCCTACAACATCTTTGGCAGAATTGAAGATATCAGGCATCAGGCGGAGCTGCGCCGTCTGGACGGGCTGATCCACTATACCCAGAGTTTCTGCTTCCGGCAGATCGAGGATCTGATTATCCGTCAGGAAATCGATTTGCCCATTCTCACCCTGGAGGGGGACAGCCCCACCCGCCTGGATGCCCGCAGCAAAATGCGCCTGGATGCCTTCATAGACATGCTGAAATAAACTTGGGGGCGATTCTTTATGGTCGGAATTCAGAAGTCAGGAGTCAGAATTCAGAATGGTTTGAGCAGAATCAGTGAGGGTGTCAGGGGGACGGGTACATTGACAGCACCGCCTTCTCTCATATACACAGTATTAAGGACTGAGATTCGCCCTTGGGGTGTCAGGGGGACTGTCCCCGTGACACTGTGCTCAGGTTGACAGTGGGCAGACAACTAATTTTCAGTCAGGAGTCAGAATGGTTTTGGAAGGGATGTTGGAGTTTGACTGTAAGTTGCGGTATCGACCTGGGCAGCCGCAGTGTGAAAGTGGCTGTGCTGCAGGACGAAAAGACTGTGGAACTGAAAACCTTCGATACCATCGAGTTTTACCGGAATCACAGCCGACGGGTTGAAGGCAAGTTAACGGTGGACCTGGCTGAACTGGGGATACCGGAGACGGAGAGCCTGGTCTCCACCGGGTACGGGCGCAACGCCCTGGACCTGGCGGGGGCCAAAGTAATTCCTGAAATCAAAGCCCACCTCCTGGGCGCGCTCTTCCAGACCGGCCTTAAGGATTTCACCCTGCTGGATCTGGGCGGGCAGGACAGCAAGATTATCAAGGTGCAGCGGGGCCGGATGGTGGACTTTTTGACCAATGACAAGTGCGCAGCGTCTACGGGGCGGTATCTTGAGAACATGGCCAATGTGTTGGGCGTATCTCTGGAAGAACTGGGCAGGTACTGGCAGGAGCCGGTTGAGCTTAACTCCACCTGCGCCGTGTTTGGTGAGAGCGAACTTATTGGGAAGATCGTGGACGGCTGTCCAACAGCAAACCTGGCGGCAGGGGTAAACTATACGATTTTCCGGCGGATTCAGCCTATGCTCAGGCAGCTGATGAGCCCGGTAGTCGTGTTCACCGGCGGGGTGGCCGGCAGCCTGGCCCTGCGGCAAATTATAGAGAACGAGACTGGGGCGGAAGTGGTGGTGCCGGAACACCCCCAGCATAACGGGGCCATCGGGGCCGCCACAATTCAGGCCTGAGTTACCGCGAAATGCTGAACGTATGTCTTACGGTGGCATTAAAGGGCAGACCAGCACCTCAGGCACTCTAGAAAACTGAGTCTGTCGCAACTGCTCCCTCAGGGCGCCCGTGTCCTGCGATCTGGTAATTCATCAAGCTTAGCTGGGACGCCAGAACGACCGCTCATGTCCGTAGAAGATGAAATAGGCCGGCTTAAGGGAAAAATAAGTCAGCCGACATAAAACGGCTTGGAGTCCTTCGGGGCTGTCCCTGGATGCGGGGATGTTAGAACCTTCCGGGGCATCGGGTTCCCTCTTTGTCCTAAGATCTGCTATTTCGTCAAGATTCGCTAGGACACCAGAACCGTCCCCGTGTCCTAGTTGGAAAGGTGGTGCGAAAATGGATGAAATTCGGGTTCTTTCTCCCACGGCGATTTTGGGTTATGGCTTTCCGCTTTCTTCCTTTGAGGCGGGACTGGCCCGGAATCCCCATGTGATTGCGGTGGATGCAGGGTCAACGGATCCGGGACCCTATTACCTGGGGTCAGGAAATTCCTTTACGGACCGAACCGCGGTTAAACGGGACCTTGAGGCAATGCTTGTAGCGGGCCGCAGGCTAAAAGTTCCGGTAATGATCGGCACGGCGGGAGGGTCGGGCGCTAGATCCCACCTTGCCTGGTGCCTGGAAATCGTACGGGAACTGGCAGCGGAGCACCGGCTGAACTTTAAACTGGCGGTGATTGAGGCGGAAATTTCCAAACAGGAGCTGCTGGGCCGTTTCGAGCGGGGTGAAATAAAGCCCCTGCCGCCGGGTGGGGAATTAGCGTTGGAAGACCTGGACCAAAGTACCGCTGTGGTGGGTCAGATGGGTATGGAGCCCTTCATCAAGGCCCTGGAATCCGGGGCAGAGGTGGTTCTGGCAGGGCGGTCCTATGACCCGGCGATCTTTGGGGCTTACCCCGTGCTCATGGGTTTTGACCGGGCACTGGCCTTGCACATGGGAAAAATCCTGGAGTGCGCTTCTATCGCCGCCACGCCGGGCAGCGGCAGCGACTGCATGATGGGCTACCTGGGGCGGGACCACTTCCGGCTGGAACCCTTAAACCCCATGCGCAAGTGTACCGTTACCTCGGTGGCTGCCCATACTCTTTACGAAAAAACCAATCCTTACCTGCTGCCTGGCCCGGGGGGGACACTGGACCTAAGGGAAACCACCTTTGAGCAGGCGGACGAACGGGTGGTCAAAGTGTCGGGAAGCAAGTTTATCCCTGCTGAGCCTTACACCATCAAGCTGGAAGGGGCCAGGCTGGCAGGCTACCGCACCGTATCCATCGCCGGGGCCAGGGATCCGGTCTTCATCGCCAAAGTGGACGAAATCATCCAGGGAGTGCGGGAAAGGGTGGCGGACAACTTCCGCGCCCTGGAGGGAAAGTACCAGTTGATTTTCCGTCTCTACGGCAAAAACGGGGTCATGGGGGACTTGGAACCTCTGCAAGAACCCGCCTCTCATGAGCTGGGGATAATCATCGAGGCTGTGGCGGAAACCCAGGAGGAGGCCAACACGGTATGCAGTTTTGCCCGCTCCACCATGCTGCATTACGGTTATCCAGGACGCATGGCTACGGCAGGCAACCTGGCTTTTCCCTATTCGCCGTCGGATTTCAAGGCGGGGGAAGTCTACCGCTTTGCGGTACACCACCTGGTAGAAGTGAAAAATCCCGTGGAGCTTTTCCCCATGCGCTTTGAGGATATCCCAGGGGTGCGAGGTGAAACGCGGTGAAAAGAGTGCGCTTGCCCGAACTGGCGGAAGTAATCCGCAGCAAAAATGCCGGGCCTTACGAACTGACCTTTGACATCATCTTTAAGACCAGAGAAATCTTTGAGCAGGTGGCGGCCCGGAAAATCATCACTCCTGAGCTGATTGCAAGACTGTACAAGATTCCGCTGGAAAAAGTAATTTCCGTGGTGGAATTCGCCCCCGCCAAAGCCATTAAGGCCACCGTCGTCAGGCCTCTGGCCTGCGGTGATGTGGGGGACAGCGACGTCTACGGCGCCCAGCAGCACGGGCCTCTGCTGGAAGTGGAACTGGACTGGGACCAGTAACTGTGAGTCAACGGCTGTCAGGGGGACAGGTCCCGTGACACTCCGTGAAATGGCGGGAAAGATTGCGGTGTCAAGGGACCTGTCCCCCTGACACCGTAGAAAAGAGGGTGGTGTCAATGTACCCGTCCCCCTGACAGAACTAAAGTGAGTCAGCGAAGAACCGTCCCTAAGTGACTCAAAATAGGAGGTTGGAAGCGTGAAGACAATCCACACTGATGAGATCATCCCGGTTGTGGAGCGCCTCTGCATGGAGGCAAACTATTTTCTGGGAGATGATATGGTCGCGGCACTAAAGAGCGCGGCCGCAGCCGAGGAAAATCCTGCAGGTGCGGACATTCTGCGGCGGCTGGTGGAGAATGCCGAGATCGCCAGGAGTGAAGAGGTGCCCATGTGCCAGGATACCGGTATGGCCATAATCTTTGCTGAGGTGGGTCAGGACCTGCATGTAGAGGGCACGGGGCTCACCGAAGCCATCAACCAGGGTGTACGGCAGGGCTATGCTAAGGGCTACCTGCGCAAATCCGTGGTGAAAGATCCCACCCTGAACAGGGTCAACACCGGGGATAACACCCCGGCTATCATTCACTATGACATCGTGCCGGGGGATGAGCTGAAAATCACCCTGGCCTCTAAGGGTTTTGGCAGTGAAAACATGGGCGGCATAAAAATGTGCAAACCTTCGGAAGGACTGGACGGAGTAATCAATTTCGTGGTGGATACGGTTGATAAGGCCGGCGGCAACCCCTGTCCCCCCATAGTGGTGGGTGTCGGAGTGGGCGGGGATCTGGAGAAGTGCGCCATTCTGGCCAAGAAGGCACTGCTCCGCTCTGTCGGGGAGCATAACCCGGACCTGGAATGGAGCAGGGTGGAGGATGACATACTGGAGCGGATAAACAAGCTGGGGATAGGGCCCCAGGGGCTGGGCGGTACCCAGACTGCTCTGGCTGTGTTCATCGAGACCTACCCCACCCATATCGCCGGTATGCCTGTGGCTGTAAACATCAACTGCCATTCGGCCCGGCACAAGGAAGCCGTATTGAAAGGGAGGGATGCGTAATGGCCGGCGAGATCATGCTGCAAACCCCTTTAACCCAGGATAAGGTAAAGAAGCTCAAGGCTGGGGATGCCGTTCTGATCAGCGGCACTATTTACACCGGACGGGACGCGGCCCACAAGAAGATGGTGGAGGCCCTGGCCCGCGGGGAAGAACTGCCCTTTGAGGTAAAAGACCAGATTATCTACTATGTGGGGCCAAGCCCGGAGAAGCCCGGCAAGCCTATCGGCTCCGCCGGCCCCACCACCAGCTACCGGATGGATTCCTACGCGCCGAAGCTCATTGCCCTGGGCCAGACCGGGATGCTTGGCAAGGGCTGGCGCGCGCCGGAAGTAATTGACGCCATGAAAGAATCCGGCGCAGTATACTTCGCCGCCATGGGCGGGGCCGGGGCCTACATAGCCAAATGCATCAAGGCCGCGGAGATAATCGCCTATCCGGAGCTGGGACCTGAAGCGGTACGCAAGCTCACTGTGGAGAACCTGCCAGCTATCGTGGCTATAGACGCCCAGGGTAATAACATCTACGAGCTGGGCAAAGCCAAATACCGCAGAGCGTAACCAAATATGCACACAAAAAAGGAGTTGAACTCCTTTTTTGTGGCATCAGAAAGTATAAGTTTTTGGGGTTACCCCTTTACTTGCAGATTTGGTAGTCTAGTGCTATGGAAGCAAACGTTTTGAGAGACATATTCAGCATAGCTACCACGCTTTCAATCATATTGGGCATAAAAGCAGCCACCCGGTCCCCGGCTGTCGTACCTCCCTTGATGTGGTGAACCTAACGAGACCTATAACGGAAATACCCTATATAAAACCAGCATGCCAAAAGATAAGATAATTCCTGTCCAAATGAGTGCTATAATTAAATAGCCGAGGATTTGTCGCAACTCAAGCCGGGCAACTGCCAACAGGGGAATCATAAAGAAAGGTTGAATCAGATTGGACCATGCATTGCCCCAAGCTATAGACATCGCCGTATGAGCAACCGGAACGCCCAGTTTAGCTGCAGCCCCGAACATAATGGGCGCTTCGACAGCAAATTCTCCGCCTGCTGACGGTACAAACATTTTAAGAAGAGCTGAAGCAAGAAAAGACAACCAGGCAAATGTGGTACGAGTTGAAATGCCAAGGAACCAGTTTGTGATAATTGGTCCCAGTCCCGATTTGGTTACCATTGACATAATCCCTGCATAAAGTGGAAACTGAATCATAA
>JAJYNB010000337.1 GCA_021786555.1 Bacillota bacterium
GGCTGACCCCCGCATCCTGATTCTGGATGAAGCCACTTCCAGCGTGGATGTATCAAGCGAGCAGTCTGTACAGCGGGCACTGGAAGTGTTGATGGAGGGCAGGACCTGTTTTATCGTGGCCCACCGCTTGTCAACGGTCCGGAATGCGGACCGGATTTTGGTGATTGATGAGGGAAAGATAGTTGAGGAAGGCACGCACCAAGAACTTCTGGCACGCAAGGAACTCTATTTCAGACTGTACCTGAACCAGTTAAAGGAATTGGATTAAGGGCGGGATGCTACACAAGATAACCTTTTGAACAGGAATGTTTTTGACTGCGGTGTATATGTTTTTACTGATGGGCGTCATTTTTAGAAGTCCCACTGCGGTGGGATGTTTAAGCGGACAAACCTGGCCAGCCATAAGGGTTGAAGGGGGAGTTGCCAAGTGGACTTCAAGGTTACCCGTTTTAACCAGGATAAACTCACCTGTGATACTCTGGTTCTGACCGCATGGAGCGAGGGTGTATCCGGCTTGAGAATGAGCGATCAGCTCTGTAACGGCCTGGTCGGCCGCCTTTGGACAAAAGGGAAGATAAGCGGCAAGGTTGAGCAGGTTAAGGTGATCTACACAGAGACTCCCTGGGAGCAGGTTGTAATCTTGGGATTGGGTGAGAAGGACAAGTTCACCGGCGAGTTGGCCAGACGCTGCGGGGCGGACCTGGCAGAAACATTAACCGGGTTGAAAAGCCGGAAAGCCTCCCTGCCGGTGGAATTTGAGAACCCAGCAGTTACCGAGGCTGAGGCTTTAGAAGCGCTGGTAGAGGGAATGATTCTGGGCAATTACAGGTTTGACAAGTACAGGCGCGAAGATGGTGAACAAGAGGAGGAACCCACGGTGGAAATCCTGGCGGAAGATGCCTCCCTGGATACCCTCGGCGGGGCTGTACACAGAGCTGTTGTTCTGGCGGAAGCCACCAATCTGGCCCGGGATATGGTAAATGAGCCGGGCAACAAGCTGACGCCGGCGGCGTTGGCTCAGCGGGCTCAGCAGGTTGCCGCTGCATACGGCCTGGAGTGCCGGGTACTGGGTGCGGAAGAGATTACCGGCTTGGGCATGGGGGGGCTTAGCGGGGTGACCCGGGGTTCGGCGGAGGAACCCAGGCTGATTGTGCTTGGATACCGCGGCCGGGGCCAGGGAAAAGCCGTGGGCCTTGTGGGTAAGGGGATTACCTTTGACGCGGGGGGCATTTCCCTCAAGCCCGTTTCAGGCATGGAAGAGATGAAAAGCGATATGGCAGGGGGCGCGGCAGTGATTGCGGCCATGAGCGCCATCGCCCGGCTGAAACCTGTCATGGATGTAACAGGCGTGGTGCCTGCCTGTGAAAACCTACCCGGGGGCTCCGCCTTGAAGCCGGGAGACGTTATACAGATATTGGATGGGACTACGGTAGAGATTATCAGCACCGATTCGGAAGGAAGACTCATCCTGGCCGATGGGATCTGTTATGCCCGCCGGCTGGGTCTGGAACCTGTCATAGATGTGGCAACTCTCACGGGGGCATGCTCCGTTGCTTTGGGGCCGGTGTACACAGGCCTGTGGTCCAATTCCAGGGAATTGCAGGAAAAGGTGTTGGAGGCGTCACGCAGCGCCGGAGAAAAAGTATGGGCCATGCCCTATGACCGCGATTATTACGAGTTGACTGAGAGCCGCACGGCGGATTTGAAAAATAGCGGGGGCCGGGAAGGGGGGGCCTGCAGCGCGGCGGCTTTTCTGGGACATTTCGCCCAGGAAACGCCCTGGGCTCACCTGGACATTGCTCCCACTGGTTTTGCCGATAACGCACAAGGGTATGTGAAAAAAGGCGGCACCGGAGCCATGGTCAGGACCCTGGCCCGGTTTGTCTGTCGCTGGACAGGCGAATAAGCAGGAAAGAAGCAAAATCCATAGAATTAACTGATTAGGCATGTTTTGCTGCTCAGGTGTCAAATTAAGAAATATTGATTCTCGATAAGAAATTTGTTACAGTAGGGAAGATAAGGCAGTACTCCGCATGGTTTGGAGTGAAACCGATGTTAAATGATTTGCTGCTGTTGGGTTTGGTAGCCTTTGTGCTCACCTTGGTCTTAACCCCGGCAAGCATGTATCTGGCGAAAATGGTTGGAGCTATAGATTATCCTGGCGGGCGCAGGGTTCATTTGCGTCCCATACCGCGGCTGGGCGGTATAGCCATGTATGTAAGTTTTGTTACGGCAGTCTTATTGTTAATGCCACACCCTTTAACCACGCAAACCATGGGCCTGATTACGGGTTCAACCATACTACTTGTTGTGGGCGTCTATGATGATATAAAAGGGGTAAGCCCAAAGGCCAAGTTTCTGGGCCAGCTGGCGGCGGCCCTGGTGCTCTTGTTGTTCCGCTATCATATAGACAGTCTCACCGTTCCGGTGTTGGGCCCCATAAATTTGGGGGCAGGAGGAGCGGTCCTGGTGCTCTTCTGGGTGGTATCCTTGGTGAACACGGTTAATATTGCGGACGGGTTGGACGGGCTGGCGGCGGGCATATCCTTTGGTGCCAGTCTGGTGATGGCGTGGTCGGCAATTAGAATTGGACAGGCCCCAGAGGCCTATTTACTGGCGGGGCTGGCCGGAGTGTGTCTCGGCTTTTTGCTGTTTAATTTTCATCCGGCCAAAGTGTTCATGGGTGATTCGGGCAGCATGTTCCTCGGGTTTGTCATGGCTGCGACATCGGTATCAGGTTTGCTGAAAACCCCCGTTTTGCTGGGTTTGGTATTGCCCATGCTGGCCCTGGGTATGCCCATATTTGATTTGACCTTTACGGTTATCAGACGCAAATGGAGAGGACAGCCTATCACTGTAGCCGACCGGGGACACCTGCACCACAGGCTGTTGGACCGGGGCTTTACCCACCGCCAGGCTGTACTGGCCATGTACGCTTTGAGTGCGGTTTTGGGCGGGGCAGCCGTGTTTGCCGGCCTGAATGACTGGCAGTGGGCCGCATTTTTGACTGTGCTGGTTGGTATTGTGCTGTTCACAGTGCTCCTGGGCAAAAGGCATGTCCAAGTCAGCAGGCGCAGCAGCGGCAAGTGAACTCGTTTAGCTTCCGCTAAACATCGGGTCTTCGGTGGGGGACTCTACCCCCACCGAAGCAGAATACGGCGTAACCACTCCCACTTATAGAAGTGGGAGTCTTAGACGAGGATAAACGGTCCGTCCGTTCCAGCCAGATTCCAAGGCGATTCGGCTAAAACCTACAAGTCCACCCGGTCCTGCCGGGGGATTTTTTGTTTTGGTCAGGTTCTTTGACTGAGAAATTTGCTTTACGCCACATATCATGATTATAGGGGGTGTGTGACGTGAATTTATTTGGTATGCCCGACTCACAGGGTATGGAAGTCCTGGCCTTTTTGAGTGTTAACGGAGAAGAGAAGGGCTTGGAGTTGTTCCGGCGGTTCCACAGAGGGCTTACATATCTGGCTCTGTTTCACTATCCCGTCAATGCCAAAGGAGAAATCAGCGGCACCATAGATAAAGCTCTTGTAGACGAGGCTCATTCCTTTGGGGTCAAGGTTTTGATGGTGCTGTCCAACTTCGTAGGCAAGCAGTTTAATCCGTTCATCATGCGGAGTATTCTGCTGCACCGGGACATTCAGGAGAACCTGCTGCAAAACCTCACCAGCATGCTGCAGCAAAATCAACTGGACGGGGTAAACTTGGACCTGGAAAACATGTTCGCTGAAGACCGGGAACTGTTTTCGGCCTTCGTAGCCCGTCTGGCAGGGGCGCTCAGGGCTGTCGGAAAGGTCGTTACTCTGTCAGTGCCGGCCAAACTACAGGATGATCGCCAGGCCCACTGGCGGGGCGCCTTTGATTACCATGCTTTGGGCCAGGCGGTGGACCGGGTGGTACTCATGACTTATGAGGAGCACTGGGCGGCCAGTGCTCCTGGACCGGTGGCGTCCACTCCTTGGGTAAACGGGGTACTGAATTATGCCACCTCTCAAATTAGTCCGGGCAAGCTCTACCTGGGCTTGCCCATGTATGGTTATGACTGGCCTATGCACGACGGCAAGGGCAAGACCGTCACCCACACCCGGGCACTGCACCTGGCTTCACGTTATAATGCCCAGATCGCCTGGGATGATGTGATGCAGGCGCCCCATTTCACCTATACCGATGAGCAGGGGGTGGTGCATCGGGTTTGGTTTGAACACGTGGCCAGCGCCCAGGCCAAGATTGACCTGGCCAGGCAGTATGGTTTGAAAGGCCTGGCTGTTTGGGAAATGAAACTGACCTTCCCGGAATTCTGGCAGTATATCATCAACAATGTGCCCGTATCCAAGGCCTAGGCTCGCTCTTGTACCTCAGGAAAGTATATACTCGGCAACTTTAGCCGAGTATATCGAACACGGGCACTGAAATGCGCGCGTTAAGGAAAAACGAAGCGCGCATTATGTCCCCTCCCATAGGGACATTTTGTGAACCGTGGTAGTTTAGCGAGGCAGACAGCAGATTAAGCTGTTTGCCTTTTGCGTTGTTCGGCTATTTTCTCGGCTTCTTCGGCGAAGGCACCGATGACACCGATGTCACGGTAGTGGATTATAACCTTCTGCTCCGACGTTCTTGAGTATCGTTCAGCCCGTTCTCCGATCTCAATCTTCTCTATGAAGAGGTTGAGCAGCTCGCCGCTTAGCTCATTAATCTCTGTATACCTTTTCGCCTTATCGATGAACCGGGTGACGTTGGCGATGGAGTTTTGCAGTTCCTCAATGCGCTCCGCCGCTTTAGGGATTCGCTCTTTCAGATTTTTTTGCTCTGCGTTGTAATCGCCGGACAGCATTCTGAACTGCTCGTTGGTTACTTTGCCAAGCACATTATCCTCATATAAGCGCTTGAATAAGGCGCTGAGCTCGGTGTCCCTGCGGCGCATCAATTCCAGTTCCCTTTGGAGCCGTTCAATCTCACGCCGGGTTTCAGCGTTGTTTTTCCGGTTGATGTACTGTATGAATAACACCTCCTGCTGCCGCGCGAAGTGAGTTACTCTGAGCAAGTCATCCAGAACAATTGCCGCCAGATGAATCTCCCGAAGATAATGCCCGCTGCACTCTTCCTTGCCGAACTTCTTGTAAGTGGAACACATGAAGTTGTTTTTTACGGCGTCCATGGTATGCGCTCGGTGGAGAACCATCGTTCCTCCACAGTCGGCACAGCGGACTAAACCAGAGAACATATTCTGCTCTGCCATGTTTGCTCTGCGCCGTTTGTGAGTCCTGATATCCTGAACGATGTCCCAAGTTTCTTTCGTAACCAATGGTTCATGGGTGTTCTCGAACCGAAGCTGCTCGGACTCAGGTCGATAAATGCGCTTTTTGTTCTTGTAGGAAACGGTGGTAGATTTCAGGCTGATAGTGTGTCCGAGATAGACCTCATCTTCGAGGATTCCGGCAACGGTCTTTTGACACCAGTTGTATGGTCGGGTAACATCCACATTGCTTAAGAGCGCATCCGTTTTGCTGTAGTAGTAATTGCCGGGAGTAAGGACTTTCTCGTTTTTCAGGAGTTTCGCAATTTGCGAGGGACCTTTACCGCCGACGCAGAGGTTGAAAATCCTTTGTACAATTGGCGCCGTATCCTCGTCGGGAACAATCTTTTTCTTCGGATTGTTCTCATCCTTTTTGTAGCCGTAGGGCGCTCTTGTGGCAACT
>JAJYNB010000225.1 GCA_021786555.1 Bacillota bacterium
GGGAACATTATCTCTAACAAACAGCAGGGGTGGAACCTATATGCTCAATAGAAGGAGTTACCGCAATACTCGGAAATTTACCTTAAAATTTGGCTTTGACCCACATCTTTACGCTGATCTCTGGGCGTTAGGTATGAATTCAGATGAAATGGCCCAACTGCTTCATGTTGATCTTTCAATCTTGAAAATTTTTTTGCTAAAGTCCAATTAGGCATTACCGCTTGTCCACTGCCGGGGTCAATATCTTTGCGAGACCTTTATGTCTTTCGCCTTGGCTCAAATATACCGCACATAATTCGAGGCCGAAACTTACTTCGGATTCCCACAACAGCGTTGTGAAGGTCTTCTAAACTATGATGCTGATCCCAACTTTCGGTCTCCGGTGACATGTTAATTTTTTTGGTATACCGTATCCCGTATGTATGTAATATTCTCTGGCTTGCAGCAAAATCCTCTTACTCTTGTCGAAAAAGTTATCGACAAAATGCGACTTTTGATCCAGCAAGTACCAGACTTCGGCGCGGCTCAAACTTCTGGCCCGCAGTTAAAACCAATATTTTGGGTAACTTCTATTGGGAGACAGATTATTGGTCAACAGACCCACCAGCACCAGGATTGCAGCCCCTGCCCCTACCGGGGTTAAGATATAGATTGGAGAAGCTTTTGTCAACACAGCAATCAGTGCTGTAGCCCCCGCCGGGGGGTGAGTTGTTTTTGTTACCAGCATTGCCCCAATTGCCATGGCCGTCGCTAGTGCCGCGGACCACCAGACAAGCCCGAAAAATGTGTAACAGATTACGCCGATGGAAGCTGAAATCGTGTGCCCTAAAATGACATTGCGCGGTTGGGCCAAAGGCGCATCGGGAATTCCATAAACCAGTACAGCAGATGCCCCTAAGGAGGGTACAATGAGCGGCATTTTGTATACCAGGGAAAGGACAGCCACAGTGCCGATACCCAAGAAAGCTCCAAGCCAAGAGAGAAGAATATCAAGCCCTGGTGGAGCATACAATGGTGCTGTCCGTTTGCTTCCTTTCATCTTCCTAAAATATTTGCTTACAATTTCCAGTTTCCCTTTTGCCAATACCGGCGTCTCGGTCCCCATCAAATTCCCCTCCCGAGGCTTTCCAAAAGACCTATCCTGCCAGCCGGGAAGCAAACACCTTGGCGCCCGTTGCTGCGGTCTCTTTGATTCTGCCCGTCCGTCTAGCTTCTGTACGATAGCCACCTAACGGTTTTATACTTTTGTCTAATTAACACTTGCAAAACAAACTATATTTAGGTATACGGTATACCACACTAGTGTGCAGGGCACCCTTTTTCTATATCTTTGGGCTCCCGCTGGTTTCACACTGACGTTATGTCCATATATGCCTTACTGGAATTTTCCACGTGCTGTTTAGCGATTTTCTCTGCTTCCGCGCTGTCATGCCGGCGCAATGCATCCATAATCACGCTGTGCTCCGCCAAAGCCTCTTCCGTACGGCCGGGCTTGGTATACGCCACCTGGGCAAATTTGTTAATGTACTCCCGCAGTGTATTTAACAATTCATACAGCCGGGGGCTTTCTGCCGCCCTGTAAATGATTTCGTGGAAGCGGTCGTGCAGTTGGTTGACCTTCTTACTATTACCTTTACGGTGTTCTTCCGCAAACTGTTTCAGGGTAAATTCCATTCGATCCAAGTCCCGGGCTTTGATCTTTACGGCAGCGATACTGCAAATCAAGCCTTCCAAAACCGTCCGGATCATCAATATCTCAACCACATCCGCTTTGGAAAAACCAGCCACCACCACACCCTTGCGGGGAATGTGGGTAACCAGCCGTTCAAGCTCCAGCTTTCGGATAGCTTCCCGTACCGGCGTGCGGCTTATCCCCAGTTGCTCCGCGATATCACGCTCCACCAGCCGTTCTCCTGGTTTTAGTTTGCTATCCAGAATGGCGTTGCGCAGAGTCGAGAACACAGAATCCCGGATGTGACCCATGTCATCAAATTTAATAGGCGTCAATTGAGTCGTTGCCATAAATATCTCCTTTATCCCATGGTTGCGTTTTGGTTACCCCAAGTATACAACTACCAACACAAATAGGCAATATTTAAATGGTATACTGTATTCCAAAAGTCTTGTATACCAGATCTTCAATACCATTATTCTACACCCACAGCAATTTTTCCTTCCGGTATGGCCCAGGTTTTGAGTCTGCCCATTGCGAGCGATATTCGGGAGGTAGGATCAGCACAAAACTTGAAAACAGAGTTTTGCCAAAACTTTACCCCCAAAAAGGGTCCCGCCCAGAAAACAAAATCCTCTAAGCATGAAGCTCCCGCCTACGGGAGCTTCATGCTTATGAACGTTTAACCTATGCCAACCTTTTGATTACCCTAACCAGCAAGTCCTGCCGTACCTTATCAGGCAAAGCCCTGTTTAAAACTGTATCTATTGCGTAAAATCTTATTGACCTTGCGGCAGTTCAGCCAGGGTTACCTGCACATTGATTTCTTTACCATTGCGGTATACGGACATTTTTACACTGTCTCCGGCTTTATATTTAAACAATTCATGAGTTAAGCTATAGTAATCAGATACCGCTTTGCCGTCTACCGCAGTTATGATGTCACCAGGTTGGATACCGGCTTTGGCTGCCGGTCCGTTGGCGGAAACGTCACTCACCAGAGCCCCGGCGGCCCACCCCCTTGCCTGAGCATACTCAGAATTATAGTTTTGGTCTATGCTGACAAACATACCTGCATGACTGGCATGGCCAGTTTGAATGAGTTGGGTGATTACCGGCCAGGCGTCTGAGATAGGAATGGCAAAACCCATTCCCTCGAAGCCAGGTTCCTGGTTCTTAGCCGAATTAATCCCAATCACCTTGCCCTGCCAATCAACCAAAGCCCCGCCGCTGTTTCCAGGGTTAATAGCCGCATCGGTCTGGATCAGGTTAAAGCTTGCTTCTCCAGACAGCTGAAGGACTCGATTAAGGGCACTGACTACACCTTCTGTCACCGAGCGGGCAAACTGCTCTCCTCCGGGGTTGCCGATGGCCACGACAGGTTCGCCTACCTGAAGCGTGTTTGAATCTCCGATGGGCGCAGCCACAAGCCCTTTCGTATCCGCAACTTGTATTACAGCCAGGTCAGTCCTGGGGTCCGCCCCTACCAGCTTGCCATCCACACTCTTGTTGTTGGCAAGGGTTACCACCACTTTAGCTGCTCCAGCCACTACGTGGTTGTTGGTTACGATGTACCCTTTGTTGGCGTCAATCACAATGCCCGAACCGCTTCCCACCTCTTGCAGACCGCCACCGCTGAAACCATTCCCCGACTGAAAATTGGCAATGCCAACTACTGCAGGGCCAACGGTTTTGGCAATGTTCACCGCCTGAAAGCTGCTGCCAGATAGGGGCTCACTGTTCACAACCTGTTGGGGGGAACTGATGGTGATTGCCGCGGGGGCCTTTGACGCAGCGGCGTTTGCCTGGGGTGGGTTAAGATATTTGGCCGCTACGGTTAAGGATAACAGGCTTCCAAGGATGGCGCTGAGCAACGCAATCATCAGCATCGGAACAAACCTTGGTCTTCTCTGATCAGATTCTTTTCTTTCATTAGATTCATAGAAATAATCCATTCGCGTAACCTCTCTTTCCAAGAGTTTTTCCATTACAAGTCTGGCAAACACCATGGCCGGGTTTTTGGCACAACTTAGCCTACATTAAAAGTTTAAGCCTGAAAATTAATCAATCTGTTGAGAAATTGTGAACTAATTATAAACACTTTGTTTCCAAAACCTAAAATCGGCACAAAAAAGGAATTTATTCAGATGACAGCGTTTAGCAACTTGTCTAACTGGTTGTTCTGTCCATTAATAGCTTCCGCACTGACCACCATTAGGTCTTCATCGCCGATTATCAACCGGGCTTCCACCATATTCTCACCTGAATCCGAGCCAAAGGCTACAATTATGATTAGACCTGTGTCCAAAAGCAGCTTGGCCGCTTCCCCAATCCTCCGGATTTGTTCAGCCGATGCGTTTCCGTCAAAATCTATACCCAGTATCGACTTAATCGTTGTATGGTCCAGGTAATAAGCCCGCTTGCGCAGGTCAAACAGTTCCTTTTCCAGGGTGACAGCCAGATCAAATTTTGCCTCGTGGGAACCCGTAAGCCAAATAACTTTGCCTTGTTGGTTGTCCCTCTGCTCCCTATCCTCTCTGGTAACAAGTTTTGCTGTTGCGGCGCTCCGTACTGCCTTTGAAATTGGAACCTCGGAGCAAAGGCCGGAAATAATCCCGCCGCCGTTCACATCATACCCGTCAACCAGGACAAATCTCCCGGTACCCTGATTTTCACCAAATTGGTCAAAACAAACATCGTGTTTGGTTTTAATAACCACCTGCGCAACGTCATTTGTCTTTACCCTATCAGGATCTGTAACCGTTTCCAGACTGGCCGCATCTATCACCTGATCAATGGAACAAACTTCACACTCGACTTCCTGGGTAGTTAATTTGAGTTTATATTTTTTGTTCTGGCGCAAGTCGTTCTTGCCCATCCACACCAGGTTTGCTTTAAGCATGCTGGATGTAAGCGGTGGGTCCGCCAGATGAGAAATGATTTCCCCCCGTTTATTGAAAAATTCATCCTCGACAGTGATTCCGACGGATAGCCCTGCTTCAACTTCGTCCTTTCTATCCTTGTCAACCCAGTATTCTATGGATTTAACGCTGGTTGTCTTACCGCCTGGACTGATTAAGATCTGGTCGCCGACCCGCAATTGCCCTGTTTCAATTCTGCCTGCTATAATCCTGCGATTATCAAATTTATAGACATCCTGGATTGGCAAACGTAATGGTTTTTGTTCCAGGCCTCTCTCCTTCTGGAATAAATCCAATGCCTCCAGGACGGGGTCCTCAGCGTACCAAGGCATGCGCGCAGACCTGGTGGTTATATTTTCGCCTAAAAAGGCTGAGACCGGGATATATTTAAGCGGAAACACATTGAGGGTGTTTAAGAAACTGTCAAATTCAGCTCTGATTTTATTGAACTTTTCTTTCGAATAATCGATAAGGTCCATCTTATTGACGATGACATAAACCTGTTTGATTCCCAGCAGTGACAGGATGTAGCCATGCCTCTTGGACTGCTCCTGAATCCCTTCCTGAGCATCAATCAGCAGGAGGGCTGCCTCAGCGTTGGCTGCACCTGAAATCATGTTCTTGAGAAATTCCTTGTGGCCCGGCGCATCGATAATCACGTAGTCTCTTTTGGTGGTGAAAAATTGAATCTGAGTGGTGTCAATTGTGATGCCCTGTTTTTGTTCTTCTTCAAAGGCATCCAGTAGATAGGCGTACTCAAAGAATTTACCCTTCTCCTTGCAGATGCGTTTGACCTTCTCGATAGCCCCTTGCGGCAGGGATCCTGTATCATAGAGCAATCTTCCAATGAGGGTAGACTTGCCATGGTCCACATGGCCCACTACCACAATCCTAAAGTTATCCCGTGCATTGTCCATTTAGTCCACTCCATCGTTCAGTATTGTTTATATATGGGCCTATGCCTACATGTACCCGTCCTTGCGCAATTTTTGCATGGCATAGGCGTCCTCCTGGTCCTGCAGGCGTCCGGCCCGTTCGCTCACGCTGGTGTTTTGCAGTTCCAGAATAATTTGGTCAAGGGTCTCAGCCTTGGATTCT
>JAJYNB010000427.1 GCA_021786555.1 Bacillota bacterium
TCCGATCTTGCGGGAAGAAAGGGACCGGGTAAGTCAGTGGAAAGCGTTGAACGAGACAGTCTTGAACCTGTCCGAAGGTCTCGACTTTAACGAATCGGAAATAGATCTTTACCGTCAGGTATGCCAGATGGTCTTGGCTGAAAAGATTTATTTGGTTATCAACAAGGCCGACAGCAAAGGATACGATGTCTTCAGATATCAACTTGGGGCCAACGAGGTTGTACACAAGAAGTTTGGGCAGGTGAAGGGCGTGTTGGCTAATTTACTGGCCAATGGGGCCCCGCTGCGCCTGCATGGGGATGACCTGCCGGACAATTTTCCTTTTATCACCCCGGCAAAAGATTTTCTGGGTGTCCCTTTGGTTTCCAGCGGCCGCCAGATCGGCTCTTTAATTGCGGCCAACAAACTGACCGGTCACGGATTTAATGAGGATGACCAGAATTTGCTGGTCTTGCTGGGTACCCAAGTGGCCATGGTCATCGAAAATACCCGCTTGTATCGGATGACGGACCGGAAACTGCAGGAAAAAAATTCAGAACTCAACAAGGTCAATGAATATCTGCTCAGGCAGCACAAGGCCATGCAAAAATCGATAGATTTGCACGACCAACTGACTGGGCTGGTGTTAGGGGATTCAGGGCTGCAAAAAATAACGCAGGCCATCTCCCAGTCCCTGAGCCTGCCCGTTTGGATCGAGGACAGGGAATTCAAAATCCTGGCTGAAAGCAGGGGCGGGGAGGGCAGGGAGAGACCTGTTTCTTCCAGGGGCATGCTGCAGGATTTGCCCACTGAGGGCGAATTGGAGGACTTTTATACCAAACGGGAAACCGCAGTAATCCAGACAGTGGATAAGTCGGGAAATACAACGCGCCGCTGCCTGACACCGGTTGTGGCCGGTGGTGAAATCCTCGGGTTTCTCACGGTGGACCTCTCGGACCAGTACTTGGCCGAAGACAAAAAATTAATTCTGCGGGATGCCAGTGTAGTAATTGCCCTGGAGATTCTCAAACAAAAGGTATTGATTGAAAACAGGAAGCGTCTGGTAGAAAACCTGCTGCGTGAATGGCTCTTCGCTGAGAACTTCACCGCAGAGCAGGTTATGGCCTGGAGCTTGCGGTTGGGTTTGACTTTGGACTACCCTATCAGCCTGATGGTGATGGAGTTTGAGGGCAGCGGGCTGGGCCAGGTCAGCAAATATGTAAGCGATGTTACCGACCTCATGTCGTCTAAAGGACTGCTGGGGTTTCAGGAAAACAGAATCGTGGTGCTCTTTTGCCAGGATGAGGACAACTGCCAGGTAAAAGAGCTGGCCCATAAACTGGTGGAAGGACTGAAGGATGTCCCCGACATCAAGTGGTGGATTACCATCGGGGCCAAAAGCAGCAGCCTTGCCGAGACCAGGCAGAACTATACCAATGCCTGTACCGCCAACCTGATTATGAGGCAGTTAAACAAGAACAATATCTGTTTTGGCTATGAACAGCTGGGTGTGTACGGCATGCTGGGGATTCATCCTGAACGGTTTGTCTGGTTTACCAGAAACCTGTTGGGGGAGGTGATGGACTACGACAAGAAGCACAATACAGAGTTGATTCCGACTTTGAAATTATACTTTCAAAACAACCAGAACGTCCAGGCTGCCGCCCGCCGGGGGTACTTGAATGACGGAACCCTGAAATACCGTTTGAAGCGGATTCAAGAAATTGCCCACCTGGATTTGGATGATTCAGAAGTGAATTTGCAAGTGCAGTTGGCGCTAAAATTCTTGTAACTACTGAGGAGTCAGTAGTCAGAATGTGGGAACGGTTTATCATCTCGAAGCATTCTGAATTCTGACTGCTGCATTCTGAATACCTGAATAATAGAAATTACTATAGCTTAGGGGGAGCAAACATGAGCAAACAGATGAAAATTGCGGTTGGCATTTCCGGAGCTTCCGGGGCGATTTACGGTGTGCGGCTGCTGGAAAGCCTCCAGGCTGTTGGTGTGGAGTCTCATTTGGTAATCTCGCCTGACGCAGAAAGGACCATTCTGACTGAGACTTCCTACACAATGGGTCAGGTGAGGGCCTTGGCCGGCAAGGAATACGATTATAACAATATCGGAGCGGCTATAGCCAGCGGGTCTTTCCTCATCGACGGCATGGTGATTGCCCCCTGTTCCATCAAAACACTTTCCGCTGTGGCTAACTCCTATAATGACAATCTGCTGGTCAGGTCTGCCGATGTCTGCCTGAAAGAAAAACGCAAACTGGTTTTGCTGGTGCGGGAAACCCCGCTGCACTTGGGGCACCTGCGCCTCATGACCGACGTGGCGGAGATCGGCGCAACAATTATGCCCCCAGTGCCGGCCTTTTACCACCTGCCCGAGAGTATCGACGATATTGTCAATCAGACGGTGGGAAAAGTGCTGGACCAATTCGGCATCAAGCATCATTTGTTTAAGCGTTGGAACGGAGAGGTGGAAAAAGGAGCCTGATGGATATCTATGACCGGATTTTCGCCCTGGCTGATCCCTATCTGCAAACAAGAAGCAATCTCATACATACGGCCGTTGCCAGGAGGTTTGCCGCGGCTTTGCTGCTCCGCGAGCCGGGCGACCCGGAAATTGCCATACCCGCCATACTTTTGCATGATGTGGGCTGGAGCGCGCTGACAGAAGAGATGCAGCTCCAGGCCTTTGGCCCGGGACATGTTAAAAAGGACAAAACCTTAAACCGCGTGCATGAAACGGAAGGGGTAAAAATCGCGCGGCAGATTCTGGCTCAAGTCCACTATGATGATGTGAAGAGCGAAGAAATCCTGCAGATTATAGACGGGCATGACTCGCGCCTAACCCCAATTTCCGACAACGACAAGATTGTCAAGGACGCTGATAAGCTTTTCCGCTTCTCGGCGGAAGGATTGGATTTTTACCTGGCCAGGTTTGAAATGACCCCGGCGGAGATTGTGCAGTGGCTGCAGACCAGGATCGAAGTCTGGTTTTTTACCGCCGCGGCCAGAAAGATTGCTGCCGCCGAGTGGGAACAACGGCACAGGTCCCTGGCATAGACAGCAGACCGGAAAAGGCGGGGAAAATTACCCGTTCCCGAGGTCTGAAAATCGGTCCCTTTACCTTTTGTGGCAAACCGGTTGAGTTTGGGATAGGGATTTTTAGCTAGTTTGGCTAAGCATCAGCACAACTTTTTACCCGAAATGCTCATAGTTTTTAAGTGGGGCCTATGCTATTATGACTATAATCTTTTTGAATATTCATAAGATTCCGAAAAGACAAAGCGAAGGGGGTGAATCAGCAGCATGAACAAGACTGTAGTCGTGATCAGCACGCTTGACACCAAAGCGGCCGAGACCAGCTACCTGAAAGCCCAGATTGAAGCCAGGGGCTGCAACACCTTAGTCATGGACCTGGGCACCAGGGGAATCGCCGGCATTCCAGCCGATATTGGCAGGGACGAGATTTTCAGGCTCGGTAATCCAGGCGAACAGGGGCCGGCCATCGAGGACAGGGTAAAACTGGGGGAAATAATGACCACCGGAGCCAGCATAAAGCTGGGAGAACTGTATGCAGCGGGCAAAGTTCACGGGGTGATCGGCATCGGCGGAGCAACCAATTCCCTGATGGAGACCAACATCATGCGCACCCTGCCCTTTGGGGTACCTAAACTGATGGTATGCAGTGTAGCCGCATCCCAGGGACTTGCCAGCCGCTTCTTTGGCACATCGGATATTGCCATCCTGCATTCGGTCGTGGATTTTACCGGGTTGAACGATTTAATTACCGATGTCCTGGCGCGCTCTGCAGGTTCCATCGTCGGCATGGTGGAAAAGAGCGGCGGACTGCCGAAGGCTGGCCGCAATGGTAAGGGACTTATCGCTATGACCCAGTTGAGCATGTGCGAGCGGACTGCGTCTTTTGTCCGCAGCAGGCTGGAGGAAGAAGGGTATCAGGTTATTGGATTTTCTGCTACCGGGGTGGCGGACAGGGCCATGGAGGACATGATCAAAAAAGAAGGCATGTTCAAGGCGGTAATCGATTTGGCCCCCGGCGGAGTCGGCGAGGAACTTTTCGGCGGTACCAGGGCGGCGGGCCGGGAACGGCTGGAAGCCGCAGGCCTCAAGGGGCTGCCGCAGGTCATCGCGCCATGTGCCGTGAACCTGATGACTCCTCCTAAGAGCAAGTACAAGCCGGAGTACTACCAGCGGAAAAAGTATGACCTGGATCCTCTCCGCACCTTCCTGCGCCTTAGCCGGGAGGAGTTGGTGACTGTGGCCGGGGAGATGGCCAAAAAACTTAATCTGGCCAAGGGACCGGTCAAATTCCTCATCCCACAGCGGGGCTGGTCATCCTTCGACGCTGAAGGTACCATTCTCTATGAACCGGAAAGCGATCAGGTTTTTGTACAGGAGCTGAGACGCCAAGTTAAAGCCGAGGTGGAAATCAGCGAGATAGACTCCAATATTGATGAGCAGGAATTCGCCGCAGCGGTACTTCAGTCTTTCATAGAAGTAATGAAATCGTCGAAATTAAGGGGGAATAGCAAGTATGCAACCGGTTAGATACAGCCAAGAGGAAGTGGACGAGTTCAGGGCCAGGGGATATTGGACCGACCAGGTATTCACTGACTTCTGGGAAAAGAATGCCAGGGAATATCCGGACAAAGAGGCCTTGGTGGATTCCAAAGGAGGGCGTTTGACCTGGGCCCAGGCTAAGCAGCAGATGGACAGGTTGGCTCTAACCTTTGCGGAGATGGGAATTCCCAAGGACGCCAGGGTGGCCATCCAACTGCCCAACTGTGTGGAAGGGTTCATAGCCAGAGCAGCCTGTGAAAAGGCAGGAATCATTTCCATGACCCTGATGCATACCCTGCGGCACAAGGAACTGGAGGAAATCCTCGGACTGATTGAAGCAACTACTGTGGTAATTCCCTCCACCTACCGCAATTTCGATTACTACGCCATGTACAAGGAAGTTCAGGAGTCCCTGCCCCTGTTAAAAAACCTGATTGTGATCGGACAGGATGTACCGGAAGGAGCCATATCCTTTGACAAAATCGTCAGCTCCTCCATAGAAGAAAAATATCCCGCCGACTATCTTGCTTCCCGCCGGCTGGACCCGACCCATGTAGGCTTCCTGACCACCACCACCGGCACCACAGGAGTTCCCAAAGTAGTGGAACAAACCCTGGCTGCCCGCCTTTGGAGCACAAAGACCCACTGTAAGAACTGGCAGCTGGGCCCGGATGATGTGGTTTGCGCAGTAGCTCCCTGGGCCGGTTCCCCAGGCGGAACCCCCACCTATTTCTGTGCACCCCAGGTGGCATCGAAAATTGTCCTCTTGTATGAATATACAGCTAAAGACGCGCTGGAGTTTTTCGTTAAGGAAAAGGTTACCATTCCCTGCGCTGTTCCCGCCCAGCTTGCCCAGATGATGCAGGAAGCGGTGGAAAACTATGACCTCAGCTCCATCAGGGCCACCCGCTGCTCGGGCGGCTATCTGAACCCCACTTTGGCGGAAGAAGTGGAAAGACGCTTCCACGGCCCGATACTCAGTACCTATGGCTCACAGGACACGGGTTCCGTTTCCGGCAACAGCCTGAACGACCCGGCGGAAAAACGCCGCTCCAGCGTCGGCAGGCCCCTGCCCGGCAATGAAATAAAAATTGCCGACGACGACGGGAAATCCTTGCCC
>JAJYNB010000394.1 GCA_021786555.1 Bacillota bacterium
GGGATTTTGCCGCAGGACTGAAGGAGACGCGCTGGCCGGGGCGTTTGGAGCTGGTACGGCCGTGGCTGCTCCTGGACGGGGCACATAACCTGGACGGGGCAGAAAGTCTGGCCAGGGCCCTGGAGGGGGTTTTCCGCTATAAGCGTCTGATTCTCTGCATAGGCATGCTGGCTGATAAGGAGAGGGGCAAGGTCCTGGCCCGTTTGGCTCCTTTAGCGTACAAGGTTGTGGTGACCAAGCCCAACAGCCCCAGGGCCGGGAACTGGCAGGAGATGGCCGGGGAGGCCAAGAAGTATGTGGCGGAGGTGTACCTGGAGGAGGAAATTCCCCAGGCGGTGGATCTGGCGGTCTCTTTGGCCGGACCGGGCGATTTGGTGTGTGTCACGGGGTCGTTATATATGATCGCCGAAGCCCGCGCCCACCTGATAGGAAGCCGTTGAAAAACTGCGTCTAGCTTTGTCGCGGACCCTGCCGGAATCCTCAACGTATGTTCAATACGCCTCCGGTGCCGGCAGGGTCCGCTTCGCGCTATACTTGTTTTTGAACGGCTTCCCATGGGTCCTTTGGAGGTATTCCTCTTGAGAAAGCAAAGCTAAACGGCGGCTAGCTTTGAGTGTCAAGGCGACTGTCACTGTGACATTACGGTGATTCCTGTTGAACGCTTTTTGTGAGGCGTTCTTTTTTTGTCTGGCGGGAATTCGTTCTACCCGGGGATTTCTGGGAGTATAATTTTAGCAGGATTTCCCAGATGAGAGGTAGAACATGAGAAGAGTGATTAAAGCTGTAATCGGCATACTCACTGCGGCGGTTATCTTGGTTGTGCTGGGATGGGGTATATATGGACTGGGTAAGCTCTATCTGGGGGTTATCGGCAGGAACACAGCCCTGCCTCAGACTTCGGCAGGGGAGAACGCGGCGGAAAAGCAAGTCATGCATTTGCCTGGTTTTCAGGTGTTTTTCCTGCAGTTAGGCATTTTCCAAGACAAGTCCAATGCTGAGAAATTTGCCAAGGGCTTGGAACAGCAAGGTTTCAGTGCAGTGGTGCTGAACGAGCAGCCGTACCGGGTGGTTACAGGCTTTTTTGGCGGCTGGCCGGCAGCGAGGGAAGCCAAGGCGGGGCTCAAAGAGGTAAAGCCGGTCGAGAAGAGCCTGGAGGTCAAGGGGATTAATTACAGGGTGGCCGCGGGGGACGGGGAACAGGTTAAGACCGTACTGGTGAATTACGGTGAACTACTGGGCGCCTCAGCCAAGGTGTTTGAGAGCGCTGTACCCGGGAACTTAAAGAGCGGTACATTGGCCGGACTGGCCGTGCAAGTTAAGGGGCTGCGCTCCGGCACGAGCGATGCCGTCAAGAAACTTCAGGCGTCCCCGAACCTGGCTGGAGCCAGGGAAGTTTTGCTGGCGCTGGACCGTCAGGGGGAACAGGCAGTTCGGGATATTGCAATTCTGGCAAATTCCCGCAACAAGGAAAGTTATCTTAAGGCTCAAAAAAGTCTGATGCAATTATTTGGCCTCTACCGGGAATATTTAACTATATTGCAGAAGAAAACGGCTGACTGAAAATTGTATTGTTTTCGCTATTCTTTGTGATATAATTAACTATGTAATTTGAGGGGGGATTTTGTTTGAAAACCTTAAAAATTCCCGAGGCTACCATCATCCGATTGTCTGTGTACTCGCGTTACCTATATATGGCGGATAAACGCGGGATTGTTACTATTTCTTCCGGTGATATTGCTGACGGGGTCGGGGTAAGCCCGGCTCAGGTGCGCAAGGACTTGGCGTACTTCGGTGAGTTTGGTACCCGCGGCGTAGGTTACAACGTTAAGGACCTGCACCGGCATATTTTGAAGATTTTGGGTTTGAGCAGTATCTGGCATGTGGCTTTGGTTGGTTTGGGCAACCTGGGCCTGGCCCTTAGTTCCTATAAAGGTTTCCGTGAGCGCGGTTTTTGTATCTGCAGCATTTTTGATACCGACCCAGCAAAGGTGGGGACGACAGTCAATGAGGTAGTGGTGGAGCACATTGACAGACTGGAAGTAGTGGTGAACGCACGAGGAGCGCAGATTGGCATTATTGCTGTTCCAGCCGGTTTTGCGCAGCAGGTTGCGGACCGTTTGATTAAGGCAGGTGTTAAGGCCATCCTGAATTTTGCACCTGTGGTCCTGAACGTGCCGCCTGAAATTGAGCTGCGCAACGTGGATTTGGCGGTGCATTTGGAAGTCCTGACCTTTAATCTTGCGCTGCAAAAATAATTCTGGTGCATGACGTCTTGCGGAAAGGTAAGGAGTTTTTGTCTGAGGCGTCAGAATTCAGAAGTCAGGAGTCAGAATATTTTTCGGGTCACTCACTTTAGTAATGGAACGTCTTGCGGCAAGCTAAGGCGTTTTTTTGTTGGGGATTCCTTTTGTGGGGTAGTCAGGAGTCAGAAGTCAGGAGTCAGAATACTGCGGGATGGAAAGTTAGCTTTTTTGCAGCGTTTGACTTCTGAACTGCCTGGCTCTTCAACTGATTAGCTTGATGAGTCAATCAGGAACCGTCCCCCAATGACTCACTTGCTCATTCTGCTCCTGAATTCTGACCTAAGACTCCTGCCCACAAGTATAAGTCCTCCTTCCCCTGAATAAAAAGTATATAAGCCTAGAGTTTGGGGGGATAGACATGGAGAGGTCGAGCGAAGACAAAGTACTGGCGGGTATTTCCCATTTGGGCATTGTGCTGGGGTGGACCGGGCTGGTGGTTGCCTTGATTATCTACCTGATCCGCAAGGACCAGTCGATGTTTATCAGGCGCAGCTCCAGGCAGGCTTTGGGCTATCAAATTTGCGCCCTGGTAATTATGCAGGTACTGGTTTTTCTCTTTGGCGGCAGCCTTTTGCTGGGTATTTTTTCCTCACACGTGCTGACCCTGGGCATAGTGGGCAGCGTTCTGTTCAGAGCAGTTAATCTGGCTTTAATCGCTTTGGGTATCCTGGGAGCCATTAAGGCTTTTGTGGGTGAGAGCTTTCGCTACCCGCTGATTGGAAATTTCATAGAACGGCTTTAACGGCCAGGCTGAAAACCGGGTTTCAAACAGGCTTTTGGGGCATACTAGGCTTGACCACGATGGAGGTGATCAGCTTGCCCTTTGAAGAACAAACCTGTTTGACCTGCGGGGTTTCCAGCAATGACCGTCCGGTGATTTCCTATGTGCACCAGGGTGAGGAACGCTGGTGCTGCGTACGATGCCTTCCTGCTTTGATTCATGGCTAATCCCGGCCCGGTCTGAGGGCCGGGATTAGCCATCCCTGCAGGAAATATCTGCGCGATATAGAATAAGTATAATGTATACTGCATACGCAACATGTTTTTGAAGGGGTTTGGAGGCAGATGAGACTCGAGAAGGACTTTTTAGGCGAGCGGGAAATACCGGCCGAGGTCTATTATGGAATTCAGACGGTGCGGGCCAGGGAGAATTTCCCCATTACGGGCTACCCGCCCCACCGGGAAATGATTTTAGCCATTTCCATGGTGAAAAAGGCGGCTGCCTTGGCCAACATGGAGATTGGCATCCTGGCAGCAAAGACAGGCAAGGCCATAATCAGCGCTGCAGAAGAAATAATCGGGGGCAAGCTGCATGAACAGTTTGTCACTGATGTGATTCAGGGTGGAGCCGGTACATCCTTGAACATGAATGCCAACGAGGTAATCGCCAACAGGGCCGGTGAGATTTTGGGCGGCAATAAAGGTGTTTACTCCAAGGTGCACCCCAACAACCATGTTAACATGGCCCAGAGTACCAATGACGTCTTTCCTACCTCCATCCGCATCGCCAGCTTGAACCTGGCCGCTGACCTGATAAAGGTACTGCGGGAGCTGGCAGATGCTTTTAAGCGCAAGGCAGCTGAATTTGACGGGATAATCAAAATGGGACGGACCCACCTGCAGGACGCTGTTCCCATCCGCCTCGGCCAGGAATTTGCCGCTTACGCCAGGGTGCTGGAACGGGACATCAAACGCATTAGGAGTGCTTGCGACACCCTGCGAGTGATTAACATGGGCGCAACCGCAGTAGGCACAGGTTTGAACGCAGATCCTGCGTACATTAAATCGGTCTGCCGTCACCTGCACGAACTGACGGGTCTGGACCTGGTGCGGGCAGAAGACCTGGTGGACGCTACTCAGAACTCAGACGCTTTTGTGGAGATGTCCGGCGCCTTAAAAACCTTGGCGGTGAACCTGTCGAAGATCGCCAATGACCTGCGTCTCATGGCTTCGGGGCCGCGGGCAGGTCTGGCTGAAATTACCCTGCCTGCAGTGCAGCCGGGTTCTTCGATTATGCCGGGAAAAGTTAACCCGGTGATGGCGGAACTCGTCAATCAAGTTTCATTCCAGGTGCAGGGTAACGATTTTACCATCGCCCTGGCTGGCGGTGCCGGTCAGCTGGAACTGAATGTGATGGAACCGGTAATAGTATTTAACCTGTTGCAGTCGCTGGATATACTAAGGAATGTAATTGTAGTGTTCCGGGAAAAATGTATCGAAGGTATTTGCGCCAATGAGGACAACTGCCGGCAGGAAGTGGAGAGGAGCATCGGCATTGTCACTGCTATCAACCCCCACGTAGGTTATGAGGTGGCCTCCCGTATCGCCAAGGAAGCTCTGACCACAGGGAGGTCGGTGCGGGAGATAGTGCTGGAGCGCGGCATCCTGTCCCAGGAAGAGCTGGATATGATTCTCAACCCTTATGAGATGACCAAGCCGGGTATTGCCGGTGAGGAGCTGTTGACAAAATAAGATTGTCAAGCTATATATTTCAATGGTACACTAATTAACGAGCCCATTTTGGCCAGGGTATTGCCCCTGGCTAATTTCCTATGGGCCCTGCTGTCGTAGGAGGATTTACCATGGCCGTAGGAAAAGGTATATCGGGAGCGGGCAGAGCGGCAATTCTGGTGTTTGCAGGCGCGGCCCTGGGGACTCTGATCGGGTTTGGTATTACCCGTTACAGCGACCTCTTAAGGCCGCTGGCAGATCCGCTGATTAAGCTTGACTTCCCCTTTAATACTTATTTGGACTTTTTCTTTCTTTCATTTTCATTCGCTTTTACCTTGCGGATTTCGGCTGCGACAATTCTCGGCGGACTGTTTGGCTACTGGATTGCCCGCCGCTGGTAGGTGACACAGGTGGAGTTGATTTTGGCTTCCGCATCTCCCCGCCGGGCAGAATTGATGGTCCAGGCAGGATGGCCCTTTTCGGTCCAACCCGTGGATATCGAGGAGGGCTTGGGGGACGGGCCCATTCAGGCGGCGGTGGCGGAACTCGCCTTGCGGAAGGCGAGGGCCTGCAGGGCGGAAAAGGGCCTGGTTGTCGGCGCAGATACGGTTGTGGTCCTGGACGGTCAGGTTCTGGGTAAGCCCGTTTCCAGTCAGGAGGCCCGGGAGATGCTCGGCGCCCTCAGCGGGCGGGAACACAGGGTGATAACGGGTGTAGCCGTCTTGAACGCGGATACAGGCGAGGAACTGGCGGAATCGGAAGAGACCGCTGTGCGCTTCCGTAATTTAACTGTGGCAGAGATTGATGCTTATGTGCATAGCGGCGAGCCCATGGACAAGGCGGGGGCTTACGGCATCCAGGGCAAAGGAGCCATGCTGGTGGAAGGGATAACAGGCTGCTATTTTAACGTGGTGGGCCTCCCCTTG
>JAJYNB010000129.1 GCA_021786555.1 Bacillota bacterium
CATTAATGAAATCAACCAGGCTAACACCGGCAGGCTGCGGATTGGTGCCAGCACCACCATCGGCATTTATGTCCTGCCGGAAATCATCGGCAGTTTCCTCAAGGAGTATCCCGCTGTGGATGTGGCCATAGCCATCGAAAACACCAAATATATCGTAGAGCGGATACTGGACAATACCATTGACTTCGCTTTCGTGGAAGGATCGGTTGATTCGGAGGAAGTGAGAGTAGACGACTTCTGTCAGGACGAACTGGTGCTGATTGCCCATCCGGACCATCCATGGGCCAGGTCCGGGGTGATGGACCTAAAGGAACTGAAGCGGGAAAAACTAATCATGCGTGAGAGCGGCAGCGGCACCCGGGAAGTGTTTGAGAAAGTTTTGCAGGCGGAAAATGTGGACTGCAAAATAGCCTTTGAACTGGGCAACACCGAGGCCATCAAGAAGGCAGTGGAAGCGGGTCTGGGGGTTGCCTGCATTTCGCAGCGCTGTGTGACCAGGGAGGTTGAACTGGGTAAACTGGCTGTGCTGAGGTTTAAAGGGTTGGCTATCACGCGCAGTCTGAACCTGATCTGCCACCGGGACAAATACTTGTCTCCACTCTTCCGGGCTTTTATCGACTTTGCCCGGGCGGAAGTCAGCTGCCCGGGCTAAAGCCCCGAGGTGGAAAGGGACTTATGGTTTCTGAGATACTCCCAGACAATATTCATAAGTAAATACTAATATATGTACTAAAATTTTGTTGTTTTACCTTTTCAATGGAATAATTTATAGTTTTACTTAAATATGCGAATTGGGGGAGAAAAAATGAAGTGGTTGCGTGACTATGGTGCCGGCATAGGATTGGCCTTTGTTTTGGCCGTGATTGCCAGCCTGTTGGGTCGCCTGCTTCCTCTGGTGGGGGGGCCGGTAATCGGGATTGTGCTGGGAATTATTCTGGGAAATACGATGGGCATTCCCCGCTGGGCCTTGAAGGGAATTGGGTTTACTGCAAAAAAAATCCTGCAGTGGGCAATCATCGCTTTGGGAGGCGGCTTGAGCCTGGCCCAAGTATGGAAAACCGGTGTCAATTCCCTCTATGTGATGGTATTTACCCTCAGCTTTGCCTTCGCAGCGGCTTACGGCTTTGGCAAGCTGCTGCGAGTCCCGCTCAGGCTAACCAGCCTCATTGGCATGGGCACCGCCATCTGCGGCGGTTCAGCCATCGCAGCCATTTCCCCGATTATTGAGGCGGACCAGATGGAAGTAGCCTACGCCATATCCACCGTGTTTATGTTTAACATCGTGGCGGTACTGATTTTTCCGCCTTTGGGGCACCTCATGGGCTTTTCCAGCCGGGCCTTTGGCCTCTGGGCCGGTACCGCCATCAATGACACTTCATCAGTGGTGGCCGCCGGCTATGCCTTCAGCAGCCAGGCCGGGGCTTATGCCACCATCGTAAAACTGACCAGGACCACCATGATTATTCCCATCTCTTTGATTTTCGCACTGGTCATCTCAGCCAAGAAGAAGAAAGCAGCCAATATGGACCAGACTGTCAACTACAGTTTTAGAAAGATATTTCCCTGGTTCATTCTCTGGTTTTTGCTGGCGTCCTTGTTAAACACCGTCGGGCTCTTCAGGGGTGTCAGCGTTTCTTATCTCAACTTTTTAGGACAGTTTATGATTGTTATGGCCTTGTCCGCCATCGGGCTCAGCGCCGATTTTAAGAAGATGCTGAAGACCGGACTCAAGCCGCTGTTCCTCGGACTGATTGTCTGGTTCGTAGTGGCTGTGGTCAGTATCGGCGTACAGCATTTCACCGGCCAAGTCTAGGGCTGATAAGTTGAATTGCTGGCAGAGCGTTGAGGGACGACCCCGGCCGGGGGCAATTTCAATGGTGCCTCAAGCATAAAAAAGAGGCCGCCCCTAGCAGGTGCGGCCTCTTTACGGCTTTCAGGCATCTTTTTCTTTCATGTGGCGCTCCATCTGTTTGCGGGCCAGGGCGTTGGCCACGGCTTCGCTGTTGCCCAATTTCAAGCCTTCCAGGCGCCATTTGCGGAAGGTTTCCCAAAACTGCTGTTCGGAAATCCGCCGGGTGTATTTGTCGGCATCCAGGTCAAAGGGCCAAAAAACATCGACCCAGAGGGTACCCCTGTTGCTTAGGACCAGGACAAAATGCACCAGTTCCGGGTTGGGGTAGGACATGTCGCGAATCAGGATGTGGGACCTGACCGAGTCAGGAAAGTCAGTACGCAAATATTGAAGTTTCATGTACTCTTATCTCCTCATCAAGTTGGTCAGGTATTCGTCTTACAACTCCGATCTTAACATATTCCAACATGGATGTCTGTAAGAACTTGTTGCAAAGAAAATCTAATAACACCATAAGCGCCAAAAAAAAGATGGAGAGTAAAGTATTGGAAAATGCAGCGGACGGGTTAAAGAATCTTGCTCAGAGTTTGCAAAGCCAGTTCCATAGTGGCCGTATTCAACCTGGTATCGGCAGTCTCAGGTTTAAACATCAGCAGGAGTTCCTGGCCTGACTTAAGTTTGGTGGAAGGGTAAAAACCGGTATCCACCGGGATGGCTCCCAGATTGAGGAAGAAATGTTTCCTGTCGTCCAGCTGCTCCTTATTCTGCCTCACTTCCAGCAGAATCCCTTCGATTTCAGGGTGGTTCTTCTCCAGGATAGCTATCACCTTGTTGAAGAAAAAGCTGCCGATACCCCTGTCCTGGTATTCCGGGGTGATGCCGATGTGTTCCAGATATCCCATGTTCACACTGGGCAGCCAGTAGAAGCAGGCGATGCCTATAACCTTGTCCCCTTCCAGGGCTGTAATCAGGTAATACTTGTTAGGTTCGATACTCTCGGGGTTAAGCATCTTTTCGACTATTTCACGCTGTACGGAGGCTGGGTATTCAAACACAGTCCGCAGCAGGCGAATGCCTTCCTGAGAGTAATAATCGTGGGGAACCTTGCCCTGAACGAATTTGATGTTATCCACGTTCACATCCAGTACGTTGCCGAAGTTATCCCGGATAATAATCTCTTTGTGTTTGATCATTGCCACGTCACCCGTGTCCACAAAGGCCGCGTTAGCTTCGTCGGTGTCGATGTGGAATTCAGTCATTCCCTCATCAGTGAGCCGTACGTTTACGTCGTGGTAACATACGGTTTTCTCACCCTTGATCAGAATGCTTACTTTGTCACCGTCCGCTATCTCCAGGTTGGAAGCGTGCCGGGTCAGCATGTGGATGTGGGCCCGGGCGATAATGCAGCCTTCTTCCAGCACCACAACTCCTTTGGAACCGATGAGGACGGCGCCTGGTGTTGCCTGGACTTTGCCTGAATCGCGAATCGGTGGGTCGATACCCAGGGTGAAGGTGTCGGTGCGGGATAATTCCACTTGGGTGCGGGCCCGGACGGGGCCGATAATGCGGACCTGCTGCAGCACTCCTTTGCTGCCTACCACATTTACGGTTTCTTTGGCGGCATACTGGCCGGCCTGGCCCAGTTCCCTTAGGACAGTGAGCTTGTGACCCGGGCCGAATAGGGCTTCAACGTGTTCCTGGGTGAGGTGGACATGGGCCCGGGAAACCCCCACCCTGACCAGCCACTTATTTTCTCGCTTAAAATCTACTTTCTTTGGATCAATGTTGATGACCATGGTATACCTCCGGCAATTCTGTTAAACTCATTTTACCTTTATTTAAATTAAAAAAGAAGCTGATGGGAAAAAGTTAATAAACTTAAAATATTCTAATATTTTGCTTTAAAAGCATTTTGCATTTTCCGTATCCTTTGCTGGGGGTATAGGCATAATAAGTTAGGTTAAAATCATTGAGGCAAAGGAAGATTCCCATGAGTGTTGTCCAACCTGGGGTAGGGCCAATCGTGGTCCCGTCCCCGCTTCAACTGCCGGAACTGATGCTGGTGGAGCAAAAGCTGGCGGACATCCTCGGCAAAGCCGAAGGCATAATTAAAGATACCTGCGCCGGGCTGTTGTACGCCGGGGGCAAAAGAGTCCGTCCCCTGTTGACCGTATGCAGCGGCCTGTGCTTCGGACCCTTAAACATGAACATGGTTTTCGCTGCCGTGGCTGCAGAACTGGTCCACATGGCGTCCCTGGTGCATGACGACGTGATCGACGCTTCCCAGACCCGGCGGGGCACGGCCACGGTCAATTCCCGCCACGGGAACAGTGCCGCGGTTTTGACCGGTGATTATATTTTTGCCGAAGCCTTTAACATTTTATCCTCGCACAGGCTGATTACCGCCATGGGCTATCTGGTGGAGGCTATCAAAGCTATGTGTGACGGGGAGGTGAACCAGGCAGGGGAACTGTTTGCTCTTTCGGTAAACCCGGACAAGTACTTTGCCCGTATCGCCAAAAAGACAGGGATTCTTCTGGCTGCGTGCTGCAAGAGCGGCGCCGAGACCGGAGGCGGGAGTGAAGGCGAAATTGAAGCCATGGGAGAGTACGGGTTGAATCTGGGGTATGCCTTTCAGATAGTAGACGATATTCTTGATTTCACCGGGACCCAGGAGAAACTGGGTAAACCGGTGGGGCTTGACGTGACTAACGGCAATATCACCCTGCCGGTTATCCTGTTGATGGATAATCCGGTCTATGGAAACTGGGTCAAGGAGATCCTGTCCACCCGGCAGATTAACGTTACAGGGGTGGAAAGCATCAGGCAGGCTTTGCAGCAGGCGGGAAGCATCGAGCAATCTTATGCGGCAGCAGCTAAATGCGTAGAGAAAGCCAAGGCCAGCCTGGAACGAATCCCGGCCGGCCGCAACAAAATTATGCTGCTGGAGTTGGCTGATAAGGTGCTGCAGCGCCAGGCTTAAGTAATAACTTGGCGCCGGCGCAGCTGGGCGCAAATCCAGTGCAGGGTCCTGGCCGGGATTCCGGCACTGTGGAGCAGGAGGCGGGTGACCGGCGCCACTTCGGGCAGGGAGGTTTTCCGGTCCGAGAGGTACATGGCCAAGAGGCCCTGGATAACGGCCCGGTGAAACTTGGGCCAGGGGAGCGCACTGGCTTCTGTCAAAGAGGTAAGCAGGAAGAAGCGCAAGCGTTCCAGGATTTCGTGCTGACCGGTGTAATATTGGACAAAATTTAATTGATCTGTTTCCCGGTCCTCCGCCAAATCTATAAAATAGTCCAGAAGGATGTGCAGGCCACAAATCCAAGGGAAATAGGCCTGCATAATTTTCTGCCCGAAGTCCGGGCTGAGGTCCGGGTCGCTGGCAGAGGCGAAAAGACAGAATATCCCCAGGGTTGAGCCGGCGGCAGCGGAAAATTCCCAGGCGGATATGCCTGGGTAGTCCTGCAGGTAGGTGTTCGCCCACTGCAGCAGCTTTGTTTCCCGCTCTACCGGGGCTAAATGTTTGTAAGTCTGCAGCTGGGAATAGAGTTCTGCCAGGGTGATCATAGCGGGTTTTAACAAGTCATAGGATGGAAGCTTGTTTACTTCAGCCCGGCAGGTTTCCACCAGAGCCTGCAAGTAGCCTCCGTCAGCTTTGTAAGGATAATAAAGGTAATAGTCAGAGGTGGGGACTGTCGGATCGAGGGCATCTGTCATAGCCAGGTGCAGCTGCGCAAAGGCCTTTTCGTCATGAACATGCAGACTGTCAACCAGATTATC
>JAJYNB010000067.1 GCA_021786555.1 Bacillota bacterium
ATGACCAGCCTGCCTAAAGGAAAGTTCATTCGCTCCGCAATCTTTTGTACCGTATCAGCAGGCTCAATTTCCAGACTAAACTGTTGTCGGCCCGCACCAGGGCTGCCATAAACAATTACTTCAATTCGCATCGGCTCTTTCTCCCTGGTCACGGCCCCGTAATATTATAACACCGCCGGTAGGGCTCATGCTACTTGGCAGAATCCTCTGCACCCAGCTCGTGCCAGATTTCTTTTAACTCAGATTCCGGCACATCAAATACCGAGTTATGCGGCGCCAAGGGGTCTTGCCTGAGAAATTCAGGCACCGCCGCTGTCTTTTCAAGCCCGGCCCGCCGGTTGAATTCCAGTTCCCAGCCGAGCACTCTTTTACCTAGAGCTGTCAAATCATCTGCGTCCCAGGCCGCTCCGTAACGCGCGTTCGCCAGACCCGGTAATATCTCCGGGTCTCCAGTGTGGATAACCCGGACGAAGGTACAGAGTCCCAGGCTGTCCACCCAAGCGGAAGTTATCTGCAGATTTCTCGACAGTTCCACCTTTCCGGCCGGGTCCAGGTGGTCTGTCTTAACAAAGATGCCGTTTCCCGCCGTATGGTCACCTCCCATGGGTGAAGACGCATAGGTTACTCCATTCACTTTTAGGGCCCGTGGGTCATAGCCCCCGATAGTCTGCCCTTTAAAGGCTGCCACACGGCCAATACCAAAAAATTTACCTGCCCGCAGCGCGCCTTGCCCTAGCTTCAGGCCCAGCTCCGTGCCCTGGCCGATTTGCTGCAGCATATCCGCCGCGGCGGAACCATCTCCAAAGTCAGCCAGTCCGGCTTCCATGGCCACGGCCATGGAAGCCCCTGTTTCAATAACGTCCACCCCCAGGTCGTTACATAAGTAGTTCAAACGGCCTATTGTATCCAAGTCGCCGATACCCAGATTGGAGCCCAGAAAGACATTGTTTTCATATTCCATAGGGGTATTCAGTAATTTCCCCTCGGCATCGGGGTAGCGGTTGGAACATTTCACTACGCAGCCTGGCATGCAGGCGTGGGCAGGATCACCCTCCCCTCCTCTTGCCAAAATTACCTCTCTTAATCTGACACCGCCTATCTCACCAGCCTTTTCGAACCGGCCCGCAGAGAAATTCCGGGTGGGGACCCCGCCCAGACTGTCAACCAATTCCATGGTCAAGGCCGTGCCAAACTTGGGCATGGTAACTGCGGTGGTCTCATTTGAGCGAAGGTTGGCGTAATATTTCATTGCTAACTCCCGCCAGAGGTTCCCGTCCGCATAGCTGACGCGAGACTGCTTGGCCGGCAGAATAACAATGGCTTTAAGCCCTTTGGCCCCCATGACTGCCCCCAGACCGCCCCGGGCGCTGTAGCGGGTCGGCAGCCCCTCCTGATCGGCATGGGCTATACCGGCTATGTTCATCCGGTTTTCCCCTGCCGCACCGATCACGGCCAGAGCCGCCTTGTTGCCCCATTGTTGCCGCAAACTGCGTGCCGCTGCAAAGCAGCCCAAACCCACCAGGTCCCCCGCCGGTTTCAATACGACCTGGTCTTCTGAAACAACCAGGTAATACCACTCTCCCGGCCCAGGTTTTTCTTCGATTATCAGAGCGCCGTAGCCCAACTGGGCTAAACGCAAGGCGGTAACACCGCCCCCGTTGGACTCTTTTATCCCACCTGTGAGCGGGCTCTTAGAGCCTACTGAAATACGGTTGGCACTCGACAAGTACGTCCCGGCCAGAAGACCTGGAGCGAAGATCAATTTGTTTGACGGTCCCAAAGGGTCGCAGTCCGCCGGGACTTCATCCAGCAGGATGCGTGCGCTCAGGCCCCTGCCGCCAAGCATGCGGTACTTCTCAGGTAGTTCCTGGGAACTTACAGCCCCGGATTTCATGTTGACTCGCAGAATTTGCCGCAATGCTGATCCCCCCAATCTTACGGGCGCTACCCATCAAGGTTTATTCGGGCCGCTTGACCATGTCACCAGGGTCTAAAACGACTTCCAAAACCGCAGGGCCCTCATGGGCCAGAAATTGGCGTATTGTATCAGGCAATTCCCCCGGATTGCTGACTTTCCAGGCGGGAACGCCAAATCCCTGGCAAAGTGAAGGGTAATCGATCGCCGGTTCGGTTAAATCCACTCCCACAAACCTGAGGCTGGTCGCCGCCTGGCCCCGGAGCTGGAGCAGGGACCCTTTTACGGCCATGTAAGCCATGTTATTACAAATCACTGTTTTCACTGCGATGTTATAATGGGCTGCTGTCCACAAGGCTTGGGGCGAGAACAGGAAAGAACCATCGCCCAGAAACGCAATCACCTGACGCTCGGGGCAAGCCAGTTTTATTCCCATGGCTGCACCCATGCCCCAGCCAAGGCAGCCGCCTGTATAGCCGAAATAGGCCCTTTGCCGCGTAAAGTCAAAATAGTCCTGCAGGTAGAAGCCTGACCGCACGCCTTCATTAATCACGACCGCATCTTCAGCTGCCAGGCGTGAGAGTTCACTGATCAAATGCTGTACTTTAATGCGTTTGGAAGACTCAGCCCCTTGCAGCAGCTCCTGTTGCGCCTGTGCCTTTGCAGACTTGAATCGAACAATTTCCTCCAATTGTTCCTTGCGCTCTTCATGTTTAATTTCTAAGTTTCGGCTGGCTGCAAGAAAATCCTGCAAGGCCGACCGGGCATCACTGATAATCTCGACAGCTGCCCGGATGTGGGAAGAAATCCGGCTGGAATCGGAGTGAACTTGAATGATTTGGGTCTCTGAGGAAAAATAGCTGTTAGTCTGGTAGCCCATGGGCATGAACATTCTGGCGCCCATGCTCAAGACTACGTCTGCTTGACTGACCAATGCTGAATTATGATTGAAGTTCCCGATATACAGGGGATGGTCGGTAGGGAAATTTAAATTGGTCCAGGAGTTGCGTTCCTCAGAAAATACCGGCATCTGCCAAAGCTCTGCCAACGCAGTTGCTTCTGCCAATGCCCCAGCCCTGCCCACTTCATTCCCAACCATCAAGATTGGGCGGACAGCCCCTTGCAACAGCCTGACTGCTCTGTCTATGGATGTTAAATCCCCACCGTACAAGTATCTGATATCCTTTTCCATGCCGGAGCCTGCCTCGGACGCTGCCATCCAGAAGTTCTCCGGTATCCCGATAAACACCGGTCCGGCAGAGGGGCTTTGGCACATGCGGATTCCCTTGGCCAAATCGCGCCCCAAACAGGAGGGGTCCAACACCTGCCAGGACCATTTAGTATACTGCCGCAGCAAGTCCGTAACCTGGTATGGAGAGTCACAGAAAACACCCGTCCCCAGAGCGCGCTGATCCTTAATGCCCGCCGTAACCAAGACCGGTACATCGTCGCTGAAAGAGTTTATTACCATGCCTAAGGTATTGGCAGTACCTACAGTAGTATGGACGCTGACAACTCCTGGCTTCCCTGTGGCCCTGGCCCAACCGTCTGCCATCCCTGCGGCTATGCTTTCGTGCAGGCTAAGGACGAATTGGATATCTGCCCGGGCAGCCATCACATCGATCAAGGGTACCTCGGTAGTACCGGGGATACCAAAAACATAACGCACTCCCGCCCTGCGTAAGGTCTCCAAAAAAGCCTCCGCGCCGTTCATCAGCATTCCTCCATCCAATTATAAAGCTTATGGCTCCCATAGTACCCCGGTACGGTAACGGAGGCCGAGATGCTGGTGTCAAGACCGGTTACGGGAGATCCCTGATGTTTAGTTCTCTACTGACTGCAGTTTTATAGTTGAAATTAAAGACCAGCAGCGCCGCCAAGAGTACAAACCCCACGATACGGCTGGACCAGCCAGGGACAAAGAATGCCAATGCAGTTACCAGGTAGAGCGTCCTCTCAATCCAGGTCAACCTTTTGCGCAGAAAACCTTCCGCGGCAACCGCCAAACAGAAAACCGCCAGAATAGCGTCCATTATCGATAAACCCACCTCCAGCGGCGGGCCCATAAACACCATGGCCGGTTTGTAAATAAAGATGAACGGTACGATGTAGCCGGCAATAGCCAGTTTCATCGCTTGCCAGGCTGTTTTAAGCATGGGCGCTTTTGCTATGGCCGAAGCTGCATATACGGCCATGCACACAGGCGGGGTCAAGAACGAATAGGCGCCAAAATAGAAAACAAACAAGTGGGCCAATATCGGCGGTACTCCCAGCTTCACCATTGCTGGCGCGGCCAGGGTGGCCAGGAAAAGATAAGTTGCGGTTATGGGCATGCCCATGCCGAGGATGCTGCTGGCTATAGCCGTAAGTACTGCTAAGAGCAGCAGGCTGCCTCCGGAGGCATCAACCAGGATTTGGGAAAACGATATGCCCAAGCCTGTGTAGCTAAGAATCCCTATCACCAAACCCGCTGCGGCACAAATAACCACTACTTCGAGCATTCCCACCGTTGTGCCTTCAAGCAGGTCGGGTAACTTCTTCCAAAAACCCCGGGTGGACGGCTTGATACTGGCAACTGCCATCAGGGCCAGCACAGAATAAACGGCTGATAATTCAGCGGGTAACCTCAATGTGAACAGACTATAGATCAGAACAATAATCGGCAGGACATAGATCCATCCGTCAATCAACGTTCGTTTCAGGGAAGGCAGCTCAGCTTTCGGTATACCTTTCATGCCATCTTTGGCCGCCCTCAAGTCCACTTGAATGAATTCTCCCATATAGTAGAGAACCGCAGGAACGGCAGCTACAAGCGCTACCTGATAATAGGGAACGCCCAGAAGCTGAGCCATAATAAAAGCAGCGGCTCCCATCACCGGCGGCATAATTACTCCTCCGGTAGAGGACACCGCTTCTACGCCCCCGGCAAAATAAGCAGCATAGCCTGTGCGTTTCATCAGTGGGATAGTCACTACTCCAATTGCCGCCACATTCCCGACAGCGCTGCCAGAAAGGGTTCCCATCAAGCCGCTGGCCACGATTGCTATTTTGGCCGGCCCGCCGCGGTATTTGCCCATGGAGGCTTGGGCAAGGTCCAGGAGAAATTTGGCTCCGCCCGTGCCAAACAGAAACTGGCCGAAGAGTACAAAGGCAAAGACCACTGCCCCTGCGGTTTGGAGAGCTGTGCCGAAGACAAAATCCGCACCCAAGTACAGCTGGTTCACCAAGCGGGCCCAAGAGGTCTCTTTAACTGTTAAGAAACCAGGCAGGAGGTATCCGAAACGCCCGTAGAGAGCGAATACTGCTACGATAATCAGCAAAGGCCAGCCGGTCAAACGCCTAGTGGCTTCCAAAATTGCAATAACCATAGCCGCACCAAAAAACAAAGACTGCGTGTTTACGATACCCATAGTTAAGAGAAGTTTTGGATAATAAATGGCGACATAAAGCCCCCCGGCAATACTCGCAAGTATCAACAGCCAGTCATACCATGGTACCCTCGGGTTGTTCACCAGCTTTTTTCTCGCGGGTAAAACCAGGTACATGTACACCAGGGACAAACCGAGCAGCACACCCAGAAACTGTTGAGGAAACAAACTGGCCCCGGTAAGGTAATAAGGGAGATTGAGGATATACATCAAGCCACTTATAGGTATGAGGATGCCTATCGT
>JAJYNB010000154.1 GCA_021786555.1 Bacillota bacterium
ATAACGCGGGATATTTATTTATAAGAGACTTTTTTATTGCTTTCATCATTATCGCAGTTATCGGTTTTATACTGCGTAGAACAGTTAAGAAACCGGAGTGGCTGCACAATTCTCCCATGTCTTTCGGGATTCTGCTTTTGATTTTGGTTATCGCTGGCAGTGAATTATTATTTTACGCAGTACAAACTAGTCTGGGACGTAGTCTGCCGGGGGCATGGCTGGTCTATGCGGCTTCGAAGGCATTAGTTCATCTGAACGTTAACTCAGGTTATGCAGCGCTGTCATTTTTCTGGTGGATACATTTCATCGCAATATTTGCTTTCTTGTTTATTATCCCGCGTTCAAAGCACCTTCACTTAGTCTTTGCTCCATTTAACACTTACTGGCACTCTCTCGAACCTAAAGGTGCCCTCACGCCGGTCAAATTGGACGGAGAAACAGGGACAGTCTACGGGGCCGGCAAACTGGAGGACTTTACTTGGAAACAGTTGTTTGATGCCTTTAGCTGCGTTAAGTGCGGACGATGTCATGGACTCTGTCCCGCTCTCCAAAGTGGTGAGCCCTTGAGGCTCAAAAAAATAAACGGACGCCTGCGCACTCAGATGGAACACACTCCCCCGGAGCTAAGATTCCGAGACCGACAAACCGCTGCAGCGGGAAGGTCAGGCACAGCAGAGATGCCAAGACCGGATCCCAGCCGCGTTCAAACAAACAAATCTGCAGGCAAGAATCCGAGGAAACTTGTTGCCGGTATTCTTGAAGAGGAAGCCCTCTGGAGTTGCACAACCTGCGGCGCATGCGAAGAAGCCTGTCCGGTCTCCTGTGAGCATCTGTCCAAGATAATAGATATGCGGCGTTACACCGTGTCAAGTGAAGAAAACATTGCTCCGGAAATTGAGCAGGTTTTTAGGGGGATTGAGAATTACGGAAATCCTTGGGGAATGAAGCGCAGCTGGAGTACGGTATATGCTTGGGCTGAAGAACTCGGGATTGTAACTTTAGCGGATAAGCCTGATGCCGAGTACCTGTATTTTGTGGGCTGTACGCCGTCCTATGATGAAGCGGCTCGCAGAGCGGCTGTTGCCTTCGCGAAAATCTTGCAAAGAACCGGAGTAGATTTTGCGATTCTGGGCGAAGAGGAATTCTGCTGTGGTGAAACGGCACGGAGAATGGGAAATGAACTGCTTTTCCAAAATACAGCCAAAAGAAACATTGCGAGTTGGAATGGTTTCGGGATCAGGAAAATCGTTACCACCTGTCCTCATTGTTTCAATACCCTGCAAAACGAGTATCCTCAGTTTGGCGGGGTGTATGAAGTCATACCCCATTCGGCCTTCTTGGCGGATCTTCTGCACAGGGGCAGGTTAATACCGGAAAAATCCCAAAACATAACCGCTGCTTGCCACGATTCCTGCTATCTTGGACGTTATAATGGGTTCTATAATGAACCGCGGGAAATCCTCAGGGCCATTCCCGGAGTCAGCCTGGTAGAAATGCCACGCACTAGGGAAAACTCTTTTTGCTGCGGTGCGGGAGGAGGACGTTTCTGGCGAAAAACTGAAAATGTTATTAGTCAAAATAGAGCCCAAGAAGCCCAAACTACCGGGGCTGAAATAATCTGTACCTCATGTCCCTACTGCGGCATCGTCTTGCAGAAAGAAATTGGGCGAATGGATAAGGAAATAAGAGCCTTAGACATTGCAGAAATTATTGAGTTAAGCCTGTGAGCGGCTCATTCTATTTCAACTTTTGTTGCTCTGTGGAATTATTTGTGGCATATTGGCCAAAGCGGAACAGGCGTAATCCTAAGTCGGTTAAAGGGTTCAACATGTAACCAAATTTCCACATAACCTTTGCAGCAATGAGGCCAATAACAGCTCCAGCTAAAACATCGGTCGGCCAGTGGACTCCTGTATAAACACGGGCAATTGCTACTAAGACAGCCAAAATTGTAAAACTCGCGCTTACCCAATGTTCAGCTTTTTTCCATGAACCAGCGGCAAACCCGAAACTACCCGCTGTGTGGTCACTTGGGAAGGAGGCATCCGCTGAGTGTGGAATTAGCCGGGTAAACGTACCTTTGGGCAGAGTCACAAAGGGTCGGGGCCTAAACCAGACATGGGAAATCAGAAAGTTAATCAGCAAAGCCAGAATTCCAGAGAAGCCCATGACGATAAGCGCATGACGCCGCTCTGTGTTAGGTCTCGGTAGGGTAAACCAAGCCAGGACAAATAAAACAGCATAGAGTTCCAAAGCGTATTGGGCGAAAAAGGACATTAATAAATCTAAAATGTGAAAATGCCCCGCCCAGTGGTTGATTAGATGGTAGCCGGATAAGTCAAAGGTATTCAAGTTTAATTCCTCCCTGTACAGTTGGGTTTGTCACATACTCCTTCGGTGGAGTGGCGTTTCCAATATAAAAGGACGAGAAGAGCAGGAACAAAGTTCGCCGAACTTTTGAGTCTTTCTTCTCGTCCTTTTGCATGAGAGATAAAAAATGGCGGGCGGAAGATTGGTTTAAACGGTTTGGTGCTAAAATAATAGTAATTGGCTGTTTCTTCCCTTTGTTGAGCATTCGGAGCGGCCAGGCGGAACATGTACCGACAGAAATGAGCGATTCACAACAAATTTCACGAGGGCTGTTTCCAAGGTGTGTGGGCGAGGGGATGGGAAAATGCAGTGACCGGGTTTGATTTTGGTCTCATAAAAAAGTTACAAGCAGGAAACGAACAAGCCTTCACTGTATTGGTCCAGAGTTACGCCCCCTATGTTTACCGAACAGCTTTTGCTCTACTGCAAGACAAGAACGAGGCTGAAGACGCCTCGCAGGAGGTTTTCCTCAAAATATACCGTTCAATCGGCCAACTCAGTAATCCTTACGCCTTTCAGTCCTGGCTCAAGCAGATCATTACCCATACCTGCCTCGACCGCCTTAAGAAACAGCATCCAACCCCAACCGCTGACTCGGAATTAGACAGGGCAGCGGTAGAGACAAGCCAAAACTTGGACCAGCACTTAATTATTCAGGATGCTTTACAGCGCCTTAGCACTGAATATCGTGAAACTCTAATTCTGCGTGAGTGGCAGGGATACAGCTACCAGGAAATTGCCGAAATGTCGGGAGTTCCAGTAGGAACTGTGAAATCCAGGATTCATACAGCAAGGATGCAATTGGCCAAGATGTTATCCGACGAACGGCCTTGAAGGGAGTGGTCAAAGTGGAATGCGGCGAATGTCTGGAAAATATCTCTGCCTTGATTGACGGAGAACTGAATGGTTTTGAACAGAAACAGGTAGAAAACCACTTGCTTGCCTGTGGCCGTTGTAAGGCAGTTGCAAATCAATTTAGGCTGCTCAACTTTGGTATTGTACATGCGGTTGAAAACATCCCTGCCCCAAGTGGCCTGGAGGAAAGGATACTTCTCTCTATTGGTTTGGAACGCCAAAAAGCCAAGAAACAGTTTAGCTTGACAAGCCTTTTCCTCATCCTCCTGGTCAGCCCCCTGCTCATCTTTTCCTCACTTATCTGGCGGTTCGTTTACCTGGTTTATTCCACTGGTACAATCTTAGGGCGGGCCGAATCAGTATTATTACGATTTGTTCCGCCGGCCACCAGTTGGGCAATTGGAATTATGGCCTTCTTCCTCATTGTCGGCGGCGTCCTATTGGTGCGGAGGTTACTAAAGGGTTTTCAGTTTAATGAGGTGTTCTCATGAGAAACGGCTTAAAAGTTGGCTTGGGTCTGTTCTTAATACTGTCCCTGCTGGTAATGTCACCTGTTTACGCTTTTGCAGACGAAGTATTTACCCAATTCGGCGGAAACCCGATTTTGGTTTCTGCAGGGCATTCCGCTGAAACAGTGGTTGCTGTAAATACAGATGCACGGATTGCAGGGGTTGTGACTGATGTGGTCTTTGCCATTAACGGCAACGTCTATCTGGAACCCACTGCCCAAGTTGACTTGATAATTGACCTGGGCGGCCACGTTTACAATTCCGCCCAACGACCCGTTCGGACTGGTGTTTTCGAGGTCAACTTTACCCAAACACTCATCAACCAACTCCTGCTAGGCACGGCTATTCTCTTTGGCGTATGGTTTGCCAGAGTCGTAAGCAGCCTGGTCGCTATTGTTATATTCACAGCTTTGGGTTATTTTATGAAAAACAGATTGGCAGAAATGAAAGGCCTTCTCTCATCCTCAGCACTGCGCTTATTCGGAGTGGGTACAGGTTCTGCTTTAGTAGCAGTTTGCTTGGCAGTTCTCCTCTCCCTCACAGTTATCGGCATTCCCGCAGCAGTGTTTCTACTGATAGTCTGCCTTGTCGCAACAAGCTTAGGACTGGTGCCTGTAATAGATTATCTGGGATCAAAACTCCTTTCACAGCGAGTCCAGGAGTATCCATCTTTAACCAAATGGCTGAGCCAATCGTTACTTTTTGCTGCTCTGGTGAACCTGCCGTTACTTGGTTTTGTGTTCGTGCTTGCAGCGGGAGTAACTGGGTTTGGATTGATGCTGACTTTTGGCTGGATGTATGTTAAGGGTCGGAAAAAACCTTCACAAATCTGACCATAAAGGAGTATTTATGACTTCTGCAGTTCTCGTTCATTACATCACGGCATATGGGTATTTTGGTTTGTATATCATTCTGGGTATTTCCATCTTGGGAATTCCGATTCCTGACGAATTCCTCCTTACGTTCGTCGGTTTCCTGACTTATTCGGGACAACTCAATCCCATTACAGCCATTCTTTCTGCTGCTGCGGGAAGTTCAACGGGTATAACCGCAGCTTATTTCTTGGGTACATTCTTTAACAAAAAAGTATTGGCTCACCTGAAAAAGCACACGGGTACCACCCGAATGGAAAGGGTGTTGGGTTGGTATCAGCGCCATGGCGGCAAGCTCCTTACCATAGGTTATTTCATACCTGGAGTTCGTCACTTGTCTGGTTACGCTGCAGGACTCAGCCGACTTAGATACCGCAACTTTGCTTTCTTCGCCTATGTGGGAGCGACCTTATGGGCAAGCCTTTTTATTGTTCTGGGGCGGCTTCTCGGTAGCCGTTGGGAGAGTATACTGCCTGTTGTACACCGCTACGCTCTCTTGCTAGGAATCACGGCCATAATTATTTTTATAGTGTTTTACCTTGGATATAAAAACCATGGTCGTTGGGCGCCCTGGCTGCATAGACAGGTCTTGCTTCTGCCCGGCCGCTATCAGTCGCTTGGCAAGCGCCGTTTAATCGCCACTTTGGGTGGACTGGCTTTTTTAACACTCTTCATTGTTCTCATGGGCTTAATTCAGGATTTGGTCTATAATGAAGTGGGTGAATTTGATAACCTTGTGTCTTCCTTGTTACAAGTGACTTCCCCACCCCTAATCATCAAAGTAATGCAGGTTGTGAACGCTCTGGGGACACATCTTTCACTCCTGATTGTATTTCTCGTAGCTGTTCCGCTCTTGCGCCTTACTACCAAACGTTGGACCCACATATTCCCCTTGCTGATAGCTTGGGCTGGAGGAACCTTAATTGACCATCTTTTTCGGTTTTTCTTCCGTGGCGAAAACATCAATA
>JAJYNB010000392.1 GCA_021786555.1 Bacillota bacterium
GGGATCAACCTTTTTTCCCGCTCTAAAGTTCTTTTGCCGGCACCGGGCTGCGGGAGAGAGCCACTTTCCCTGTGCGGACGATTTCAATGATACCATGATCTTTTAACACTTCGCACAGTGCATCTATTTTAGTCTGTTCCCCTGTAAGTTCAATTACCATGGTTTCACGGTTTACATCCACTACTTTGGCCCGAAAGATATCCACAATATCCACAATGTCCGAGCGTGTCTCAGGCTTTGCCTTAACCTTAATTAGAGCTAATTCCCGGTGAATGGAATCACTGCCGGTCAGGTTCACAATTTTAATTACATTAATCAGTTTTGACAACTGGTTTACCACTTGCTCCAGTTCTATTTCGTCCGCTTCTACCTCGACTGTGATCCGGGTTGTGTCCGGTTCCTCGGTATAACCGGCGGCGATGCTTTCAATATTAAAAGCCCGCCGGCTGATCAAGCCTGATACGTGGGTCAAAACACCAGGTCTGTTTTCCACCAAAACGGCCAGGGTGTGTTTCATTTATTTCCCTCCCATAATCATCTGGTCCAGCCGCGCACCTGCTGGGACCATTGGTAATACATCCTCTGTATCAGGTACCCGGATATCTATCAGAACCGGCCCTTCTATCTCAAGGGCTTGCGCCAATACCCGGTCCAGCTCTTCCGGTATGGTCACGCGTAATCCGGTAACCCCCATAGCCTCCGCTAATTTAACAAAATCAGTGTGCCCTTTCAGGCTCGTGTGAGAATACCTTTCCCCGTAAAAGAGCCTCTGCCATTGACTGACCATGCCCAAAACCTGGTTGTTCATAACCAACACTTTGATTGGTAAACCAAAATTGGCCGCAGTGGCTAGTTCCTGACAGTTCATCATTATACCGCCATCACCGGCAAAGACAAATACCGGCTTGTCAGGCAGACCAATCTTAGCCCCGATTCCCGCCGGCAGACCATAGCCCATCGTGCCCAGCCCCCCCGAGGTTAAGAGCGACCGGCCGTGCTTAAAGCCGTAGAACTGGGCGACCCACATTTGATGCTGCCCCACATCAGTAACAATCACCGCATTACCCTGGGTCAGTTCACTAACCCGCTCAACCACCGCCTGTGGCATTACCACTTCCGTGCTTTTTTCATAACTCAACGGATTTTCTCGGTTCCAAGCCTGAACCTGGTCCAGCCAATCCTCCGTTTGAGCCTTCCATGCTTCAGCTTTACGCCCTTGTGCTTGCCCATATAAGGCCGGCAAAGACCATTTCAAGTCACCCACCACCCGAATATCAGCCCGGACGTTTTTATTGATTTCGGCGGGGTCAATGTCAAAATGGATTACTTTGGCCTTTGGCGCAAAGTGGTCGATCAAACCGGTCACCCGGTCGTCAAAGCGCACGCCAACACCCAACAGCAGGTCACATTCAGTGGTCGCCATATTGGCTGCATAAGTTCCATGCATTCCCACCATGCCTAGCTGGTAAGGTGAATCAGAAGGAACAACGCCGAGGCCCATCAAACTTGAAATAACCGGGAAACCAGTCAGGTCGACAATGTCCCGCAGCACTGTGACTGTTTCCGAAAGGTTTACACCGCCGCCGGCAAAAATCAGGGGCCTTTTGGCTTGCTTCATTTCTTCGACAACCAGATCAATAGCAGTCTGATCACCCGCAAATAGCGGCTGGTAACCCCTGAGCTGAACGTTCTCAGGGTATTGGTACTCTAAGACAGTCGCAAAGACATCTTTGGCGACATCTATTACCACCGGTCCTGGCCGTCCAGTCCTGGCTATAAAGAACGCTTCCTTCAGAACTTTGGGCAAATCCCCGGCATGCTTAACCAGGTAATTGTGTTTTGTGACCGGGGTGGTTATTCCACTGATATCGGCTTCCTGAAAGGAGTCCCTGCCAATCAGGGAAACGGCGACTTGCCCTGTAATCGCGACAAGAGGAATAGAATCCATATAAGCCGTGGCAATCCCGGTTACAAGATTTGTGGCCCCGGGGCCGGAGGTGGCGAAACAGACCCCGACTTTGCCAGTGGCCCTGGCATAACCATCCGCAGCGTGCACGGCACCTTGCTCATGCCGAGTCAGCACGTGGGGGAAACCCGCCTGATACAGCGCGTCATATAAAGTCAAGACGGCGCCGCCAGGATAGCCGAAAACAATATCGACACCTTCTTTTTTTAAACTTTCAATAATCGCTTGCGCTCCAGTTATCCTCACGCCGTCAACCTTCTTTCTCTCTTTTTCTGTATTATAGTACAGACGTGATTTTTTTGCACTAAGTTATAATATTTTCTAATTTTCTCAACCCCAGGCAATCGACAAACTTCGGGACCCGTAGTAAAATGAAGACTGCATCTTAAGAAACGCAGGGATGAAACAATATCTGCTATGGTTTATAATGTGGGTAGCCGCAACATTAGTTTTGGCTCAATCCTGTATTTTAACTGGAGGTTTTTATGGCAGTATTAAGACCTTTTAAAGCAATAAGGCCCGTGCAAGCTCTGGTTGACAAGGTAGCGGCTTTACCCTATGATGTGATGAATACTGAAGAGGCTCGCGCCATGGTCAAGGATAACCCCTATTCGTTTTTGCACATAGACAAGGCAGAAATCGACTTTGAAGTTGGCGTAAATCCTTACAGCCAGACGGTGTACGAAAAGGCCCGTAAAAATTTAAACGATATGCTAAGTAATGGGGTTTTTATCGAGGATGAACAAGCCGGCCTGTATATTTACAGGCAGATGATGCATGGCCGCGTCCAAACCGGACTGGTTGGCTGCGTTTCCATTGATGACTATCTGAACAATGTGATCAAGAAGCATGAGCACACCCGGGCAGACAAGGAACAGGACAGAATTAACCATGTGGATTATTGTAATGCCAATACCGGACCTATCTTCCTGAGCTACAGGGCGAAGGATGAAATTGACAGGATTTTAATGGAATGGACGCAGCGGACGCCTCTGTACGGCTTTGTTTCGCCAGATGGCATTTCCCATACAGTCTGGCGAATAGACGATGCCGAGAGTATAAACTGGCTATGCCAGCTCTTCGGCTCAATTCCAAGCCTTTATATTGCTGACGGACATCACCGTGCCGCTTCAGCTGTAAAGGTCGGACAGATGAGGCGAAAACAAAATCCCGGTTTTACCGGTGACGAGGAATTCAACTATTTTCTGGCCGTGTTATTTCCGGACCAGGACCTGTATATTATGGACTACAACAGGGTTGTTTCAGATTTAAACGGTTGGTCCGAGCGCGAGTTCCTGAATAAAGTATCGGAACGCTTTGAGGTTAGTGAGTATGCAGTGGATAAGCCTTACAAACCTGTCTGCAAACATACTTTCGGCATGTATCTGGCCGGCAGGTGGTATAAGCTGGCAGCAAAAGACGGGGTTTTTGACCCAGAGGACTCGGTTGGCAGGCTGGATGTTTCCATTCTTCAGAACAACCTTCTGCGGCCCATACTGGGGATTGAAGACCCGAGGACGGATAAACAAATCGACTTTGTCGGTGGCATTAGAGGACTTGAAGAACTAGAGAAAAGGGTGTCAGAAGGAATGAAGGTAGCCTTTTCCTTATATGCCACATCCATTGCCGATTTAATGGATGTGGCGGATGCCGGTAAGGTGATGCCCCCCAAATCGACCTGGTTTGAACCAAAGCTCAGAAGCGGCCTGTTTATTCACAACTTAACGTGAAAACCGTTCAGCCTCGCAAAACGACCGGCGGGGCTTTTTTTATTGTCTTTGAGGGTAAGCGGGTATATGTTATATTTAGATAATTCTGAATTTTTGGAGGAATTCCTTTGGTCAGCGCCCTAAAGGGTTTTCAGCCTTTCGACACTTTGCCCGCCGCAGCACTGGAAGAATTGCGCCTCAAACTTACACAAAAAGCCTTTCCGAAGGACACCTATGTATTTACCCAGGGCCAGCGTTCCTTGGGACACCTGTTCCTGGTCGTTTCCGGCCTGGCTGAGATCATCATCCGCAGCGATGCCGGTTCCTCCAACGTAGTGGGGCTGCGCCACCCGGGCGAGTTTTTTGGCGAAACTGTGCTTCTTACAGGCAAGAGGTACCCCGCTTCTGTCAAGGCAGTGGAGGATCTTACCTGTTACCTGTTGGACAAGGATACTTTTGAAAGGATGCTGCGGACTCACAAGGAGTTTGCCGGCTATTTCAGTCATATCCTCACTGACAGGCTGAGAGACCTCTACGAGGAAATGGTCCAGGAGCAGCCAGCCGAATCCTATGGCTTTAGCTCCGAGCCTTTTAAGAAACGGGTTTGCGACATCATGTCCTCCCCGGTGATAACCTGCGCCCCCAGTACACCCGTTTCCCAGGTGGCGCGCATCTTTTCCCAGCAAAAGATAAGTTCCGTTGTTGTCATTGCTGCCAGCGGCAAAACCATGGGCCTGGTAAGCGAGCGGGATTTGATTAGCAAGGTTCTGGCTCTGGACTGCAATCCCGCCGTGGTCAGCGCGGAAGATGTGATGGAGAAAAGCCCTGCCACTCTTCCTCCCGACGCCTTTTTCTTTCAAGCCCTGCTAACCATGCTCAAGCGCCAGGGCAAATACATCCTGGTGATGGAACAGGGGTGGCCTATCGGGGTTGTCACCATTGGCGATCTGACCCGGGCCAGGATTACCAGTTCCCTCGCCATTGTCAAAGCCATCGAGTCCTCGGCCAGCATCAGCGAGCTTGCGGAGGCAGCCAAGCTGGTCAACAAGGTGCTCGTGACCATGCTGGCAGAAAAAGCCCCCGCCAACGAAATCTGCGCAGTAGTTTCCGAGCTGAATGACAGCATCACCAAACGTCTCCTGGTGATGGCGGAAGAGTATTTGGCCGACAAAGGCTTGGGCCTGCCCCCTATCGATTACTGTTGGCTCACCTTGGGCAGCGGCGGGCGCGAAGAACAAACCCTGTCATCAGACCAGGATAACGCCATTATCTATGCTGACCCGCCTCCGGGCCAGGAAGATAGGATCAAAGAATATTTTGCGGTCTTGGCCGATTATGTGGTGGACGGCTTGGAAGCCTGCGGCATTGCCAAGTGCCCGGGTAATACCATGGCTACCAATCCGGACTGGTGCCAATCCCTGACGGGATGGAAGACAGTAATACACAAGGGGGTCTATTCGCCCAACCCGGATTCATCGCGCCAGTTCAGCATCCTGTTGGATTTTCGCTCTGTATACGGCCAGGAGAATCTGGCCCTGGAACTTCGAGAATTTACTGCCCGCCTATTCCGCGCAGCCCCCATGATTTTACACCACATGGCCAAAGATGATCTTTCTCACCGGGTTCCCTTGAATCTGTTCAAGCACGTCATCGTGGAAAAGTCCAAGGAGCACAAAGACCAGGTTGACCTGAAGAAAGCGGCCTGTGTGCATATTGTTGACTGCATTCGCATTTTTGGGATGCGGGAAGGCCTAAGCGAAACCAACACCCTGGCAAGGATGAACAAACTGGTACAGCTGGAGGCTCTTTCCGCTGAGGAAGCCGAGTATTATGAAGCGGCCTTTCAGTCCCTGATGATGTTCCGCATCCGGGAGAATCTAAGCAAAATGAGCAGTAAAG
>JAJYNB010000200.1 GCA_021786555.1 Bacillota bacterium
TTCCTCTGGGGGGTACAACATAGTTCAGGGACCAACGCCTCAATCATTTTCGCCACAGGTCCTGCGGTGACCAATGGGCTGCTCGCCTTGGGGTGGAGGGTTAAACCCACCAAGCGGGGAGTCTTGGGGATTGTAATTTCTTTCACGGGCCTGTTCTTTGTTTTTATGCGGGGATCTTTTCACAACTTTTTGGCACTGCATCTTAGCATGGGTGACCTGCTGCTTTTTGCCAATGTGATTTCTGTAGCCCTCTTTGCGATCTTGGGTCAACGCGCAATGAAAAGGTTTTCTCCCATGGCCCTTACGGTGTACTCTTTGTTTTTCGGCACGCTCTTTTTGACGCCATATGGTTTGTGGCAGGGTTTGAGCAGCGCCTGGAATATTTCAGGGTCCGGCTGGCTCTTGGTCTTGTACATGGGAGCCATGGTAACGGGTTTTGCCGTGCTCTTTAACATGCAGGGAATCAATCTTATCGGCAGCGGCCAAGCGGCAATTTTTAGCAATCTTTTGCCTGTGTTCGGCATCCTCCTTAGCGTTATCCTGCTGAAGGAGACGCTGGCCGCGTACCACTGGACAGGGTTCGCCTTGGTGCTATTTGGCATGGTTCTCTCTTTAGTCCAGAATAAACAGGTTGAAAACTCACTGCAGATGGGGCCGATGCGCTGACCGGTGTTAAACAAAGATAATATCTTCTTGAAACACGCTGATTCGTTCCAGCCCTTTGCGCGTGACCACAAAGGTGTTCTCGATTCCCACCGCGCCTTCCGGGAAGATGAACTTAGGTTCCAAAGCCAGCACTGTGCCTTCCTCCAGGGGCGTTTTCACACCCCGGGCGATGACCGGCAGTTCGTCCAATTCGAGTCCTACCCCGTGACCGATAAAGGGGACAGGTTCATTGAGCCCCATGAAATGTTCACCATATCCGCTGGCTCTCGCTTTCTGCCAGGCAAGGTCAAATAGTTCGACGCAGCTTACTCCCGGTTTCCCTGCCTCCATAAGGCTGGACTGGATTTCCAGAGCAGTTTGATGGGCTTCCAACATTTTCCCCGGCAGGCTGCCCATGCAGAAGATTCTGGTCAGGTCCACAATGTAGCCGTCCACAATCCCTACGTAGTCCAGCATTACCGGCTCGTTACGCTGGATTGATTTGAATCCGGCGCTCTGGGGGTACGCGGGACCAATTCCTTCGCCGCCGGTAGGGCTCGCCAGGAAACTGGGCACGGCCAGACTGGAGCCTGACATCAGGTGACCGAAAATGGTTTCCATATTAAAGGCGTGGGTGCGCACCAGGCTCTGGTGGCCCAGTTTACGGTAGAACGCCTCCAGCTGTCCGGCCAGTTCCAGCTCTGTCATGCCCTCCCGCAAGAGTTCCGGCACCCGGGCAAAGAGGGCGCCCGCCTGTTGGGCCGCCTCCTGCAAGATATTGAGTTCATACTGGGATTTGACCGAACGGACGGTACGGACCAGATGGCTGATGTCCACTATTTCTGCCGGGGCCAGGATTTTGACGTAGCGTAAGTACTGGGCTGCAGGCAAGACGTCAAGCTCCAGGCCGATGCGTTTCATGTCCCCTTGCCCCTGGGTTTTTAGCAGGCCTGGCAGTTCCTTTAGGCTGTCAAAGGGGATGATGTTTTGTAAGGTGGACTCTCGCCTGGCCCGGGCCAGGTCTTTTTTAACCATCAAAACCGGGCTGCCCTGGGCTGGGATGAATAAGTGGGACTGCTGGCAGGTCCCGGCAAGATATATCAGGTCGGCGTTTTGCAGGATAATTGCTCCGTCAATGCCTTCTTTTTGCATGAGCGCCTGAAGTTTTTGCGCCCGTTTTTCAAGCTCTTGTGCCGGTGTAATGCGCACTGGCTGTACCTCCTATGAAGTTGTATCCCAATTACTTAAGTTTGGCATTTATTTTACCAGCATTGGCCTGAAGACACAACACGGACTGAACCATGGAGGACTACCTGGAGCCTGCCTGGGGAAACCTGGCTTTTTTTCACTTGCCCCGCCCAAATTAAAGCATCACAGGCGAATAAAATACTGGATAGTATTGGTAAATATGATAAAATATTTACCAGAGGTGGTTACCTTTGGAGCGAAAAGCCATATTCAATGGGGGAGTCTCAAAACTGGCCAGGCCCAGGGGCTTGCGGCCCAGTGACAGCTTAAAGAGCCAGGGGGCAAAAACGGAACAGTTGGCGGAGCTGGAAAAACTGGTCCAGCTCTGCACTGACCCGGAATGCAGCGACGTCCTAAACGAAATCAACCGGCTAAAAAGCACAGGCTTCGCCGGAATGACAGAACCAGCCTACATATCTCTGGTAAATAGGCTTAATAGTCTAATCACTAAGCTAAGGAGTAAGGATGCGGTGGCTGAATGAACCAGATAGATTCCACCACGATCTATTTGTTCATCGTCTTTATCCTGCCGGGGTTTCTCTCCTACCTGGTGAGCACATCCCTCTACCGCCAGGGGACTCAGGACCGGGAAATCGAAGTAACTTATAAGAGCCTCTTGAACAGCGCCAGCATTTACGCAGTCATCTACATCGGTTGTGAGGCCTGGGGCTTGTCCCCGGTGCAGTTTTTTAAAACTCACGCAATCTACTCCCTGGTCATAATGATCTTGGCCAGTCTCCTCTGGGGCATTATAATTTTTAAGTTTAAGGAGAAAGATTATCTATACGGGATCCTCTCCAAAGCTAGATTTTTAAGCGGCCGGGTTCAGCCGCCCAATCTTTACGCGGCCCTGCTGGACCCCAAGTATCAGCCCCGGGCCGCCGCCGGATATTGGATAATTTTTGGCAAAAATGGTGTAACCCACGAGGGTTACGTCAAATATACTGATGTAGCAGGAAGTGAACGCCTTGCCTACGTCACCGAGGTCAAGGAACTCGACCCTCACGGCAACGTCGCGATTGAACACCCGACTACTTACGGCATGGTCGTGGACTTGACAAAACTGGAATCTTTGGAGATAGTTTACGGGGACTAATTTTCCGCGCGATTGGTCAAGATATGGGATGAGGTGATGCCAATGGGCGACAGTACAGACGCAGCGCGGAAACCGATTTACGACGGGAGCGTGAGTTCGCTTCCCAAGCCATCCACGCCGCGTCCCAGCGAACAAAAATAATTGAGCCGCAAAGTAAGCCATTGTTATGGCTTATTTTATTTAACCTTTTAATTAAAATATGATTACTAATTAGTAATAATTATTGATGGTGCTCCTGGTATACATAAGCACAGCCAACAAATTTTGCTAAAGGCTCTTGACCTTCTTTGACCTTTAAGGTAAGATATGGTCAGAAGGTAAGTAAAGGTCAGAAAAGTAAGGGGGCTGTACCTGAGGTGCAACTATCCCGCACATGAGATTTTGACCTATTATGAAGGAGGTATACAAAATGGCTAAAACTGTAGGAATTGACCTGGGTACCACCAACTCGGTGGTTGCGGTGATGGAAGGCGGAAAACCAACTGTAATTGTGAGCGCCGAGGGCTACCGTACCACTCCTTCGGTGGTAGCCTTCAAAGACAACGGGGAGAAACTGGTGGGCCAGGTAGCCCGGCGCCAGTCCGTCCTGAACCCGGAAAATACCCTGTACTCGGTAAAACGCTTTATCGGCCGCCGCTATCAGGAGGCAGCTGATGAACGCAGCCTGGTGCCATATAGAGTGGCGTCCGGCCCTAATGACACGGTACGCTTCGAAATCAAAGGAAAACAGTACGCACCTGAGGAAATTTCGGCTATGGTGCTGCGTAAGCTGGTTGATGATGCGGCCAAATACCTGGGCGAGAAGGTAACAGATGCGGTGGTTACTGTGCCGGCCTATTTCAATGACGCTCAACGCCAGGCCACCAAGGATGCGGGCAAAATCGCCGGACTCAACGTTTTAAGAATTATCAATGAGCCCACCGCAGCCGCACTCGCTTATGGCTTGGACAGCAAGAAAAATGAGACTATCATGGTCTTTGACCTGGGGGGCGGCACCTTCGACGTGTCCATCCTGGAGGTAGGGGACGGTGTATTTGAAGTAAAGTCCACCAACGGTGACACCCACCTGGGCGGGGACAACTTTGACAAAGCCCTGGTGGACTGGATGGCTGAGGAATTCAAAAAAGATTTTGGTCTGGATTTGCGAAAAGACAAACAGGCCCTGCAGCGCTTGACAGAGGGGGCGGAGAAAGCCAAGATTGAGCTTTCGACCGTTACGGAGACCCAGATCAGCCTGCCATTTATCAGCGCCGATGCTTCCGGTCCCAAACACCTGGATTTAAAACTCTCCCGGGCAAAATTCGACGAGCTGACCTATCCCCTGGTGGAGCGCTGCCGCGGACCGGTTCTATCTGCCCTGGCAGACGCAAAGCTTAGCGCCAAGGACATCGATGAGGTGATTCTGGTAGGCGGGTCCAGCCGCATCCCGGCGGTGCAACAGCTGGTGAAAAGCTTGAGCGGCGGCAAAGAACCTCACCAGGGTGTAAACCCCGACGAAGTGGTGGCCATTGGAGCCGCCATCCAGGGCGGCGTGCTGGCAGGCGAAGTGAAAGATGTTCTCCTCCTGGATGTGACCCCACTCTCTTTGGGCCTGGAAACCCTGGGAGGGGTGATGACCAAGCTGGTAGAACGCAATACCACTATCCCTGTTCGCCGCAGCCAGGTTTTCTCCACCGCCGAAGACAACCAACCGGCTGTGGATATCCACGTACTGCAAGGTGAGCGGGAGATGGCCAAAGACAATCGCTCCCTGGGCCAGTTCAAATTGGAGGATATTCCAGCGGCCCCCCGCGGCTTGCCGCAGATTGAAGTGACTTTCGACATCGATGCTAACGGCATTCTAAAGGTGAGCGCCAAGGATAAAGCTTCCGGCAAGGAGCAAACTATTACCATCAGCGGTTCCACCAGCCTGGACAAGGCTGAAATCGACCGTATGGTTAAAGAGGCCGAGTCCAACGCTGCCCAGGACAAGGAGCACAGGCTTGAGGCGGAGGCCCGCAATGAAGCGGACAGCATGGCCTACCAGGTGGAACGCCAGCTGAAGGAAAGGGGAGACCTCCCGCTGCATGAGAAGGCCCGGATTGAGCAGCTGCTGCAGGACCTGAGGGCAGCCCTTAAGGAAAATGCAGCTGTAGAACGCATCAAAGGGCTGGCCGCGGACCTGCAGCAAGCTGCCTACAGCCTGAGCCAGGCGGCCCAGCAAGCAGCAGCTGCCGGCAGCGGGGCCGGCGCCTCAGCTCATGAGGCGGCTGATGACGTGGTCGATGCAGAATTTGAAGAAAAATAGGGCCCTGAATCTCGGCTCACGCACCAGAAGGCGGACGGCTTAAGCTGTCCGCCCCTGCCGGGCCCTGTGGCAAATCAATTATCTGTCGCAAAACCAGCTGAAGCGGTATAATTGCCTCAAACAGTTGATTAAGAACAGGGCGGATTCAGGGTCTGGGGGTTACGATCTCCTACTCTACCTCCAATCCCTGTTCCAGGGTAGGTGAGGATTGAGATGAGCATCAAATTTCAGGACTATTACGAAGTGCTGG
>JAJYNB010000007.1 GCA_021786555.1 Bacillota bacterium
AAAAATAACCCGCTCGGATGGCGGGCTTCGGGCTGCTGACAATAGTCAGCTTTAACTGAATGCCTGACTCCAGGTTCAGACTGTCCCCAAAAGGCCAGGCTCGTCTTCATCATAAGCCAACAAACTGCCATCTTCGGCCACCTGAAAAATTTGTACTTCTTCTTGCTGCGTGTTGAACTCGATGAAACAGTTCCAGCAGTAAAACTGCTCTACACCTACTTTTCCCACCGCGTTGCCGCCGCATACCGGACATTTCATGCCGGGGCCCCCTTTCTCAAGAGTCGTTCTGCCAAATCTCCCCAAGTTTGTCCTCCACTATCACCGCATGTTCACTCTGAGTAATGATACATGGTCTGGGAATAATTGCCCTGCCGGTTACCAAGTCACTGATAAACCCATCGGATATTTCCAGACCCATCACCTGGCAGCATAAATCGTCAAGCACCACATCCTGAACCGAACCCAAGACTTTACCGCCCACGGTCTGAACTTGCTTGCCGTACAAACTTGATACCTGGCTTTCATAACTTTCTATTTTAGCCGCCTGGGACTCTTCCGTCTTCACTGCTTCAAGCTCTACCGTTTTGACCAAAGACGCCGGGACTTGCCTGGGTGGGTGGAGCCAGTTTCCCTTGTCAATCACAAAACCTGTAATCACCTGCTGCTCAGGGTCATAAACCAGGTCCAGTATTTCCCCCAGACGCTCACCCGACACCGATTGCAATACAGGAAGCCCCAACAAGTCGCGTCCTTTACGCACCTGGCACCACTCCCCTAAACGAGGTCCGAAGTCCGACCGAGGAACAAGTATATGCTTCTCCTAATGCAGGTGCGAAATCACATTCTTCAACCCTATCGGTCCTTGTCAATCAAACAGCGGCTAACACCGAATGCTAACGGCACGAAGACTGACCCAAAGCGGGTTAAGCGACCTGAAAGCCCGGCCTGAATCTCGGACCTCGGACTTCCGACCTCGGACCTCGATTATTAGCTTTGCCAGAAAAGCAAAAAAAAATGCGCTTAGGCGCATTTTCTAGAGGCGTTGGGTTATGGTGCCTCCTCCCACCACCAGGTCGCCCTGGTAAAAGACCACAGCCTGGCCCGGAGTAACAGCCCTTTGCGCATTTTCAAACTCAACCCTAACCTTCCCAGCGGAATCAGGTGTGATTACCGCCTTGGCCAGAGGAGCGCTGTAGCCTGAGACCCACTTTCCGGGCCATGGGGTTGGGAGTCCTCCCCTGCACATATTCCCGCACGAAATAGTTAATTGCCTTGGTTCTTGTCTGCTGCATATAAAAAAATAATTTGTTCTGTCAGAATATTCTGTATTATAATGAAAGTATATTAGATGTCTGACGTCAGACGTCAGACAAATTACAGGGGTAAGGTTGAATGAGGCATGAGAATTAAGAATGATTTGTCCCTGAGTGTATTGGCTAAAGAACAAATACTTAATTTGATTAAGTCCGAAGGATATAAATACGACGCTAAGCTCCCTACCGAGTCGCAAATCCAAGAAATGCTGGGGGTAAGCAGGGCCACTGTCCGGGAAGCTTTAGCCCTGTTGGAAAATGAGGAGATTATTCGCAAGGTCCAAGGTAAAGGCTCGTTCTTACGTAAGTTACCCGTAAAGATCGAAGATGGCCTGGAAGAACTGAAAAGCATCACGGAGCTTTTCCGCAGTCTGGGTTATTCGCCCGGAACGAAGGGTTTCAAGGTGCGTACCGTAAAGCCCAGTAAAGAAATGCAGCAGAAGCTTAATCTGAACAGTGGCGAACAGGTCTTCACATTTGAAAGAATCCGGACGGCAGACGGCAACCCGGCGGCTTACTGCCTGGACAGCATCTCGGCCAGGCATTTTACAGGCCAGGTCCCGGAGATTAATCTAAACAATTACAGCGACTCCATGTTCTGCTATTTGGAAGAAACCCTGGGTATGCGCATTCAATATGCGGTGGCGGAAATAGTGCCCGTTCTGTTTGAAGGCGAGATGTGTAAGAAACTGGGCCTCACGGAAAATACTTTTTTTCTGCTCCTGAAGCAAGTCCACTATGATGACCAGGGCAATCCCGTCATCTATTCCCAGGATTATTTTAATACCAATATTTTTAAATTTATCGTCAACCGCACCAGGAAAAAAAGCCGGGGAGTTGTACTATGATTGGTAAGCTCAAAGAAATTTAGCGCTTTTTGTTAAGATTAATCTCTAACTAAAGGGGACTTGGCAAATGCATAATGATGCGGAAGGCTTGGATAACCCTCGGGGTCAAGAAGTAATCAGGATCAAGGACTTATCGTTCCAATACAAAGCTCAAAAAGGGGAAAAAGCCCTGGATGACCTCACTTTAGACATAAGTAAAGGACAATTTGTTGTAATCATGGGTCCGAGCCGGGCCGGCAAGTCAACGCTGGCCAATTGCCTTAACGGCCTCATCCCTAATTTCATGAAGGGCAAGTACGAGGGCGAAATTAATGTGCTGGGGAAAAACCCCGCTAAAGAAAAAGTGGGGACCATGGCCAAGGACATAGGGTTGGTTTTTCAGGACTTCGAATCCCAACTGTTCTCTACCAATACTAAACTGGAAATCGTGTTCGGTCCGGAAAACTTTAATATGCCGCGTGCAGAAATGCAAAAGATCATAGCCAGAATCCTCCAGGTTGTCAATCTGGCAGGGATGGAGGACAGGCAACCTTCTACACTCTCCGGAGGACAAAAACAACGCCTGGCCATCGGCTCGGTGCTGGCTATTCAGCCTAAAATCGTCTGCATGGATGAACCGACCACAGATTTAGACCCTATCGGTAAGCTTGGTATTTTCCAAATCGCCAAAGAACTCCATGAGGATAAAGACTTAACCTTAATTATTATCGAGCATGAAACAGAAGAGGCTTTAGAAGCCGACCGGATCGTGGTGATAAATGACGGGAAAATAGTCAGGGATGGCAAGCCGCAAACTGTCCTCAGAGAAGTTGAATACTTTGAATCTTTGGGGCTCATGCCTTTGCAGGTGCCCAAGTATTTCAATCGCCTCGGTGTAGCACAGGCGGATCTGCCGCTGAATCCAGCAGCAGGCATGGCTAAATTCCGGGAATTGGGCCTGGTAATCGAGGCAGGCAAATACGGTGAACTGGTACAAAAGGATGCGGAACGGGAACAAAGCTACGGTGACCCGATCATTACGCTGAGAGGGTTAGAGCACACCTATGCCAATGGCAATAAGGCCTTAAAAGGAATCAATCTGGAAATCCGCGACGGGGAGTTCATTGCCATCCTCGGCCATAACGGCAGCGGCAAGACTACCCTTGTCAAGCATTTTAACGGATTGCTCAAACCGACAAGCGGGGAAGTCATCGTTAATGGCAAGGAGACTAAACAACATACGATTTTTGAGATTGGCAAGGGTATTGGGTATGTTTTCCAAAATCCCGATCACCAGATCTTTTCAGACACAGTTTATGCGGAAGTAGCTTTCAGCCCGAAATTACGCGGGTTTTCCAGCGAGGAGATTGACCACAGAGTAAAAGAAGCGCTCAAGGCAGTCGATATGGAAGGTTACGAACAGGAAGACCCCTTCTCTTTAACAAAGGGCGAGAGACAACGGATCGCCGTGGCTTCGGTCCTTTCTGCCCAGCCTAAAATCATCATTTTGGATGAACCGACCACAGGTCTGGATTTCAAGGAACAACGGCAAATGATGGAACTGATCAAGAAGCTCAATGAGAGCGGGCATACCATCATAATCGTTACTCATACCATGTGGGTGGTGGCGGAATACGCCCATAAAGTCGCTGTGATCAAAGACGGGTTGATGACGATGTACGGCCGGACCAGAGATGTCTTCAAGGAAGATGAGAAGCTGGTTGAATCTTTCTTAAAACCCCCCCATATAGTGACTTTGAGCAATTATTTAGGCAAGACATCTCTGTCGGTAGACGAATTTCTGTATTGCACGCAACGTAATGCGGAGAAAAGGTGAAGCAAAATGGATATGTTTTTATACATGGATAAAGACACATATATGCACCGGCTGGATCCCAGGACTAAAACCTTCATGATGTTAGGAAGCTTCGCCATTATCGCTATGTTCTACACTTTAACCCCGCTGATGGTTATTTCCGCTTTGGTTATCTTGTATGGGGCATCGGGCAAGACTTTGCCCAATCTGAAACGGATTAGGGTTGTCTTAATGATGATTGGGCTGTTCTCGCTGGTCATTTGGTCATTTGCCAAGCCTGGGGCCACGCCGGTCTTGGGCCCTATCTCCTGGGAGGGCATTATTTATGGGGTTGCTATGGCGATCAAAATCGATACTATGATCATAGCAGGCATGATCTTTCTCAGTTCTACGAAAATGGAGGAAATCCCTGTGGGCTGGGTGCGTTTGAAAATCCCGTACCGGGTTGCTTTCGCCTTCTCGACGGCATTGCGCTTGGTGCCCACAATCGTCGGCACAAGCTATATCATCACTCAGGCGCAGGAATCCCGGGGTCTGGATTTGCAGAGCGGAAACCTTTTGGTCCGGGCGAAGAAATATATCCCTCTGCTGATTCCCGTTTTTGTCTCGGTTATCCGGGGAACCAATGTATTTGCGATGGCCCTGGAATCCAAAGGCTTTGGTTATAGCGATAAGCGCAGTAATTACCTGGAAACCGGCTATAACAAGGCTGACATTATTTTGCTCACTGTTCTCGTCCTTCTGCTGGCCCTCAGTATCTACCTGAAAATAACTACCAAGCTATAAGGAGTTGCTAAAATGCAGACAGCTATTATTGGCGGGACGGGTGTATATGATCTGGTTACCGGGCACGAATCCCGGACCGTGAATACACCTTATGGCCAGGTAGAACTCGACATTAGCGATTTGCGGGGCGTGGAGATAATTTTCCTGGCCCGGCATGGGAAAAACCACACGGCCCCCCCGCACCTGGTCAATTACCGGGCAAATATGTGGGCTTTGCACGCTTTGGGTATCAAGTATGTGTATGCTACATGCGCTGTAGGTTCTTGCCATGCCGATTTTAAGCCCGGAGATATCGTGTTGCTCAAAGATTTTCTCGATTTCACCAAAACCAGACCTGTTACCTTTTATGACGGGCATGAAGGGGTTATCCATACAACTATGTCTGATCCTTATTGTCAAAACCTGAGGGGACTTTTCATGGAGTCTGCCGCAGCAGCAGGCATAAGGGTAGCAGGTGACGCCACTTACGTGTGCACAGAAGGACCAAGGTTTGAAACCGCCGCGGAAATCAAAATGTTCCAGAAGATAGGGGGTGATGTGGTAGGAATGACCAATGTGCCGGAGGTTACTCTGGCCAAGGAATTGGGGATGTGTTATGCGGCGGTGGGTATCATCACAAATTGGGGCACGGGTTTTGGCGATGAGCCTGACCATGGGAAGATCATGGCGGCTGTGGAGAAAAATAAGACTGTGCTAACCGATTTGTTCGTCAAAGTTTTTTTGCACAAAGAATTGACGCAAAGGAATTGTACGTGCAGTGGCGCCGCATAACACAT
>JAJYNB010000142.1 GCA_021786555.1 Bacillota bacterium
TTACAAACTGTGAAGCCGAGTAATCCTCAGTCTGTGAACCCAACCAAGAAGGAGAGATTCCCCGGGCCCTAGGCCCAGACGAATCTCCCCGTAAAGTGCTCCGCACAAAAGATACGGCAGTTGGTTGTGGGCTAAAAGGCGTATCCCCCCTGGCCCTATTTGCGCAGCCGCATGATTTCCTGGTCATAGTGTTCGATTTTAGCGTATTCTTTCTCCCAGAAGTCAGGCTTGCGCATTTCATTGAGATATTCCTGGCTGTAGCCAAAGGGCAGCCAGTCTTTCTCTTTTTGTTTATACAGCTGCTCCTTAGCCTTAGCGCTGCGGAAGTCAAAGACGTTGTCTGTATTCATTTGGGTAAAGATATCGCGGGCCCAGCGCCTCAGGACAAATTCTTCCGTCTCCAGATAGCGCTGCTCCAGGTCTTCCAACACGGATGGGTAACGGTCAAAGCCGTCGGTGGCGATTGTTACCACGTTATCATCCGGGCCGAGTTTCAGGTAGTGGGCCATCTTAATGGCGCCCAGGATGTTGCAGATACCGGATACGCCGAAGAGATCACGCAGCGCAAGAGCCTGTTCCTTGGGAACACCCATTTCCGCCAGTATCTTAGCGCCGTCCTGTGTGACTTTCAGACCGCGCACGGCGTCATCATCCGGGATCAGGGCGACAAAATCTGTGGTGTTGATGTTGTGGATGAGAGTGCACATCTTGTCCCCGATGCCTTCGATGCGGTGCTGGCCCCGCCCGCCATCGGCCAGAGTTGAACACTCGTACGGCTCCAGTGCCACGACTTTGGCTTCCGGGAAGGCATGTTTAATCTGGTCCCCGGCGGCAATGGTTCCAGCCGAACCAGGGGCGGAGGTAAAGCAGGCAATCCGGCCGTTGCCAATCCCTCTTACCGCTTCGATGGCAGAATTTCCGGTAACATAACGGTGGAAACGGTAGTTTGGCATCAGTTCAAATTGGGCCAGTGGCCGGTTCTTTGGATCTTTCTTTAGCTCATAGGTGCGCTGCAGGGTCAGGATTACATCGGACTCGGTGCCTGGTGTCAGGTCCAATTTCGCGCCGTACTTGCGAATCCGGTCATAGCGTTCTTTGCTCATGTTGTCCGGCATGATCACCACAGCGTCATAACCCATGAGGTTGCAGATATAGGACACTCCAATCCCGAAATTGCCGGTGGAAGGTCCAAGGATAGTGTGCTCACCAGGTAGAATGTCCCCGTCAACACAGCCTTCGATCAGGGTAGCATAGGCCGGTCCGACTTTATGTGACCCCGAAGGGAAGTATTTTCCAAGCAATACAACGATGTTGGCCTCAGTGCCGGTCAGCTCTTTGGGCAACACAATTTTGCTCACATTCCCGCTGGCGTTTTTCCAGGTGATGTTGAACAAATTAATCGGGTCAAGCTCATTGTTCTCTTTCACTGTGAGCGCTTGCTCACGCACTTCCCTGTCCATTGTTTCCGGATGCAGCATTTCCGTATAGGTCGGTCCAAACGGAATCTTCGCCATACTCTTGTCCTCCTTGGTATTACAAGTTTTTCTCCACGATTGTTTCACATACCGATACGGTAGGCCAAGGATTCTCCCACACATTGTCTTCTCTATTCTGAGCCTCCGGTCCACTGACAAAGGACTTACGGCCCAACAAAGGGAGCACCTTTTCTCTCTCACCCAGGACTTGTGGTTTCTATGCCAATCCGCTGTCCCAGCTGTGATACTAGTTCGTTCAGGGAAGGTTCAACCTTGATGGGTTCCCCCGCAGCGGCGATGGCGTTTTTCACGTCTTTCAGCCCGTTGCCCGTGACTACAGCCACAACTTTTTCATCAGGTCGCACAATTCCCTGGGCCATAAGCCGTTTCAAACCCGCCAGGCCTGTAACCCCTGCCGGCTCGCCGAAAATGCCGCTGGTCCTGCCCAGCTCGCGCATGGCTCCCAATATTTCGTCGTCGCTCACCGCCACCATGGCGCCGCCTGACTGCCGTACCGCCCGCAAAGCCTTTTCCGGATTGCGCGGTACCCCGACAGCAATACTGTCAGCCAGAGTATTCTCCTCAGCGGGACGCCAGGGCCGGTCCTCCAGAAAAGCATCCACCAGCGGACTGCAGCCCGAGGATTGCACCCCGGCTACCTTGGGCAGCCGGTCGATCCAGCCTACCCGGTAGAGGTCCATGAAGCCCTTCCAAACTCCGGCGATAGTACACCCGTCCCCTACCGACAGCACGACCCAGTCAGGCACCTGCCAGTTGAGTTGTTCAGAAATTTCCAGGGCCACAGTTTTCTTGCCCTCAACCAGGTAAGGGTTTATGGCAGCGTTACGGTTGTACCAACCCCAGCGCTCTATTGCCTCAGCTGAGAGGCGGAAGGCGTCTTCGTAGGAACCCTGTACGCTGATCACGTTGGCGCCAAAAATGAGCAGTTGGGCAATCTTGCCCTGAGGCGCTCTGCCAGGCACAAAGATAAAGGTCTTGATTCCCATGGCCGCAGCGCTGCCGGCCAGGGATGAGGCGGCATTACCCGTGGAAGAACAGGCGATGGTTGAAGCCTTTTCCTCCAGAGCCTTAATTACGGCAATCACCGATGCCCGGTCTTTTAAGGATGCGGTGGGGTTCTGCCCGTCATCTTTGACATAAAGGTTATTCATGCCCAGGCTCCGGCCCAAACCCGAAGGCTTGTAGAGCGGGCTCCAGCCCACCCTCAGATGGGGGCGCGGCGTGTCTGGATTAACAGGCAGAAAAGGGAGGTAGCGGAAGATGGAGTTATCCTTGGAGTTTGCGACCCGCTCACGGGTCGTGGCGCGGTTGATGACGGCATAGTCATACTCCACATCCAGGATACCGTCCTTCGGGCCGCACTTGGGGCAGGTATAAATTCCGGGTTTTGCATCTAATTCTTTGTTGCAGTTGATACAGCGCAACCCTAAGACGTTTTCCAACTTTATCACCTCAGAATAATTGGGTGGGAAAGGATGTCTTTCCCACCACCACTTTTCGTCGTTTCAGATTCAGCCAGGTCCTTAAGCGACGTCAACCCCGGCGACTTCCGCCAGCTCTTTTTCCACATCTGCGCTTGATTTCTTGGTGCCGTTGAAAAAGGCGTTCAGGATGATGGCTGTAAGTGAACCAAGGGTAATGCCGCTGTGCACAATCGTTTGGCTCCAGTCAGGCAGCATCTTGAAGAAATTAGGAGATACCAGCGGAATTAGGCCGACTCCAACACTGATAGCTACTATGAAGATATTGTGGTGATTCTTCTGAAAGTCCACCTTGGACAAGGTTTTTATCCCACTGGCAGCCACAATGCCAAACATGGCGATACCGGCGCCGCCCAATACCGGGTTGGGTACCGAGGCGATGATTGTGGCCAGTTTGGGAAATAGCCCCATGACTACCAGGATGCCTCCGGAAGTTGCCACAACAAAACGGCTCTTGATTCCGGTCAAACCTACCAAGCCGACGTTCTGGGCAAAGGCAGTATATGGGAAGGCATTCAGGATGCCGCCCAGGCTGGTTGCCAGACCGTCTGCCCTCAAGCCGGCCGCAAGGTCTTTAGGCTGAATGGGTTTGTCAATGATTTCGCCGATAGCCAGGAAGTCGCCCGTTGATTCGACCATAACGACCAACATGACCAGGAGGAAGGGGATGATAGCTCCGACACTAAAAGTTGGCATGCCGAAGTGGAAAGGTGTATCGATTCCGAGCAGCGGCGCGGACGCCACCCCTGAAAAATTGGCCATGCCCAGCGGTATCGCAACTATTAAACCGATAATCAGTCCGAGCAGCACGGCAATATTGGCGATAAACCCTTTAAAGTACTTGTTAATCAAAAGGATAGCTGCGAGGACGACAAATGCCACACCCAGGAAACTTAACTGTCCATAGTTGGGGTTACCCACTCCCCCGGCAGCCCAGTCCACACCGACCGGCAGCAGGGAGACCCCGATAACGGTAATAACGCTCCCGGTAACAACGGGCGGGAAGAATTTCAAAAGTTTACTGAAAAATGGCGCAACTAAGAAAGTAAAAAGTCCGGATACAATGATCGCTCCATAGATAGCCGTGAGCCCTGAAGATTTCGCCAGCATAATCATAGGGGTAACGGCGGCAAAAGTGACACCCTGAATTACCGGGATACGAATCCCGATAAACTTACCAAGACCTAAAGTTTGCAGCAGCGTAGCGATACCGCAGGTGAACAAGTCAGCGTTGATCAGAAAAGCGGTCTGTTCCTTGCTCAAACCGGCGGCCCCTGCAATGATAAGCGGTACGGCCACAGCCCCTGCGTACATCGCCAACACGTGTTGCAGGCCATAGAGCAATAGTTTCCCGGCAGGCAGTACTTCGTCGACTGGATGTTTAGCGTTGCTCATTTACTTCCCTCCTTACTGTCAGTGCGGGTATTTGGTTGATAACCCCTCACCTCCGTCACAACCCCTTTCAGTGGATCCCGCGTTTCCCTGAAAGTTAAAAATTCTTTGCCCCTCGATAGTTTTGTCGAAACTTGTCTTAGAGCAAGATTTATGCCAACATGGCGCCGTCCACCCGGAACAGCCCAGTTGCAGGCAAATTATTCGGCTGCCTTCCTTCTGTTTTATCAAAATGATAAACCAGAAAACAAGCTCAAGTCCTTGCAGCTAGGTTTATTATAGGTTATCACCCTGGACAATCGGTCTGGAGCAAGCCTGGACTGGCACAATACTTGGCTTAATCGAAGGTCTAAGGTATTTATCATTTTGATAAATTATCTATCATTTTAAGACACCTGTTAAGCTAGGCCATAGCGGGCCAGTTTTCTGTACAGGGTCGCCAGGCCAATCCCCAGGGCGGCGGCAGCCTTTTCCTTGCCTTGCACAGTGAGCCCATACTCCCGCACACAGATTCGGATGGTTTCCCGTTCCAGGTCTTCGAGCTTGTATGACCTGGTCACTTGATTCAGCATCTTAACCCTGGCTGGCAGATGCTGTACATCAAGGATTGAGCCTTCTGCCAGGTTCATGGCATATTCAATCACATTCTGCAATTCCCTCACGTTCCCGGGCCAGGAGTACTTCCCCAGCTGGACCCGAAAAGCTTCAGACATGGACTGTACGTTTTTGTTAAATTGCAGGTTGTACACTCGGATGAAGTGATAACAAAGCATCTCCAAGTCTTGTTTCCGCTCCCGCAAGGGCATGATATGCATGGGTATGACATTGACTCGATAATACAAATCCTCACGAAATTCTCCCTGGGCCATCATCTGCTCAATATCACGGTGCGTGGCAGCTATTACCCGGACATCAACAGGTATGGGATTAAGGCCCCCGATTCTTTCAATCTGCCGCTCCTGCAGCACACGCAAAATCTTTGACTGTAAAAAAAGCGGCATATCACCTATTTCGTCCAGGAAAAGGGTCCCTTTGTTGGCCAGCTCAAACTTGCCAAGCTTGCCTCCTTTACGTGCCCCGGTAAAAGCGCCGTCCTCGTAGCCAAAGAGCTCACTAT
>JAJYNB010000111.1 GCA_021786555.1 Bacillota bacterium
GTGGTCGATGACCCTGATGCATCTCCGGTGCCCAAAGTCATGCGCCGCGAAAAGAAAGGACATGACGCCAAAGCGCCGGAAGACGTGATGCGCGACATACCGCTCATTATTGATGGAGCAGAATTCAGGGGGGGGACCGCAGAGGAGGAACCCCCGGAAAGTTTGTTCCCCGAAATTAAGCCGAAGGCTGCTGAGCACGAGCCAAGGAAAGAGAAATTGCCGGGAGTTGTTACCGGAACCCCAGTGAGCAGGCAGGTCGCCCGGCAGGGCAACCTGGAGTACCTCCTGCCCCCCGTGAACTTGCTGCAGCGCAATATTAAGGTTAAGAATACAAGGATTAACAAAGATATTACGGACAACGTCAAGACTTTGGAAGATACCCTGGAGAGTTTCGGGGTAAAAATAAAGGTTACCCAGGTTACCCGGGGACCGGCCATTACCCGCTATGAGGCCCAACCTGCGCCAGGGGTAAAAGTAAGCAAAATTGTTAACCTGGCAGACGACATTGCTCTAAGCCTGGCCGCCTCCGATGTGCGGATTGAGGCGCCCATTCCCGGCAAGGCTGCCATTGGCATTGAGGTTCCCAATAAAGACATATCGGTTGTGCATTTTCGGGAAGTTCTGGAGTCAGCGGAATTTTTGGAGGCGGGCAGTAAGCTGGCCGTTGCGCTGGGCAAGGATATCGCGGGAGCGCCGATATTGGCGGACTTGATCCGCATGCCGCACCTGCTCATAGCCGGAGCAACCGGGTCGGGCAAATCGGTGTGCATGAACACATTGATTGTAAGCATATTGTTCCGGGCCAAGCCCAGCGAAGTCAAGTTTTTGATGATTGACCCCAAGATGGTCGAATTGACCAATTATAACGGCATTCCTCACCTGATTGCTCCGGTGGTGACTGATCCCAAGAAGGCTGCTTCGGCCTTGAAGTGGGTGGTTACCGAAATGGAGACCCGTTACGAACTGTTCGCATCGGCGGGGGTGCGGGACGTGGTCAGGTATAACTATTTGAAGGCGCAGGAGAATCCTGCCGGGCCGAGTCCCGCCTTGCCCTATGTAGTCGTGCTGATCGACGAGTTGGCAGACTTAATGATGGTGGCGCCGGGCGATGTGGAAGACGCCATTTGCCGTCTGGCCCAGATGTGCAGGGCAGCCGGAATTCATCTCGTGGTGGCTACCCAGCGCCCATCGGTGGATGTCATTACCGGCATTATCAAAGCCAACATTCCCTCTAGAATTGCCTTTGCAGTTTCATCCCAAATCGATTCCCGCACAATTCTGGATATGAACGGGGCAGAAAAACTCCTCGGCCGGGGCGATATGCTTTTTTACCCCATGGGAGCTCCCAAACCGCTCAGGATTCAGGGCTGTTTTGTCTCAGACAAAGAGGTGGAGACCGTGGTGAGATTCCTTGAAGCCCAGGGTAAACCCGAATACCAGGAAGTACAGTTTAGCGGAGAACTTTCCACCCCCCAGGCTCAGGGTGAAGAAGACGAGTTATTTTACGACGCGGCCAAGTTATTTATTGAGGCGGGTATGGCTTCAGTGTCCCTGCTGCAGCGTCGTTTGAGAATCGGTTATACCAGGGCGGCCAGACTCGTTGACTTATTGGAGGAAAAAGGGGTTGTCGGGCCTTATGAAGGCAGCAAACCCCGCGAAGTTCTGCTCACCATGGGTCAGTTTGAACAAAAATTCGGGAAAAAAGCCCAATAAAATACATGATATGACAAAAAATGACATAAGATTAAATATATGGGACGGAAGGAATTATTTGCCTTCCGTCGAATTTTTTATGAGTGGAATAAAGGCCAAAGATTTTAAGGATGAGTCTGATTACGAAATTTGACAACTGGTTTATGTACAATGGTGTGATACAGACCGGGCCTGCCACATAAGATTTCCTGAAAAAGGTTAATAGGAGGGGAAAACAGTGTTCAAAAAAATCCTGGTATTCCTGACGGTGGCTGTGATGCTCTTCAGCCTAGCCGGCTGTGGCAAGACAGAAAACACCAATGCACCCAAACCAGCCGACACCAAGTCTGAAGTGAAAAAGCTTAAAGTAGGCATGGCTACCGATGTGGGAGGGGTCAATGATGAGTCCTTCAACGCCTCCGCTTACCGCGGCTTGAAGAAGGCTGAGTCCGACCTGGGCGCTGAAGTAAAAGTGTTGGAGTCCAAGCAGGAGGCCGATTACGATACCAATCTGACTACTCTGGTCAGGGGCGGCAATGATTTGACTTGGGGCATCGGCTTCGCCATGGCGAATGCCATCGATAAAGCGGCCAAGGATAATTCTGACAAGAAATTTGGCATTGTGGATTATGCCTACTTCGATAATAATGGCAAGAACATCACCCCGAAGAACGTGGTGTGTGTCACCTTCAAGGAGGAAGAAGGCTCTTTCCTGATGGGGGTTATTGCTGCCAAGATGACCAAGACCAAGACAGTAGGGTTCCTGGGCGGGATTGAGATTGACCTAATCAAAAAATTTGAGTATGGATTCCGCGCCGGTGTCGCTGCTGTGGATCCCGGCATCAAAGTCCTGTCCGGATATGCAGCTTCCTTTACGGACAGCGCCAAAGGCAAAGCCCTTGCCAACTCCATGTATTCGCAGGGAGCTGATGTAATCTACCATGCTTCGGGCGGGACCGGCAAAGGCCTGTTTGAAGCTGCAGTGGAAAACAGCAAAAGCGATAAGAAGGTTTGGGCCATCGGGGTGGACTCGGACCAGTACAAACTTGCGCCTGACAACACTTTGAGCTCGATGATCAAATCAGTGGACAACGCGGTATTCGATATCTCCAAGCGCCTGGTCCACAATGAGTGGAAGGGCGGGGAGGTTGTGGTTTACGGGCTGAAAGAAGGCGGCATCGACATCGCTCCCACCACTAACAAAAACACCCCTCAAGCGGTAATCGACCTGGCAAACAGCTATAAACAAAAAATCATAGCCGGAGAGATCGCAGTGCCCAAGACGAAAGGCGAATTTGACAGCTATATGTTAAAACTTCCCAAGCAATAAGGCTTAGCTTCTTTTGCTGAAGCCAGGCTGGTGCTATAGATTAGCTCTGGCCTGGCTTCTTGCGGTAAGAGGGGGGTTAGATTGATGGAGCCGGTTATAGAAATGCGCAACATTAGCAAAGTTTTTCCCAGGGTGGTAGCCAACGATAAAATAAATATCAGCGTTGCCTATGGTGAAATCCATACCCTGTTGGGGGAAAACGGCGCCGGCAAGTCAACTTTGATGAATATTCTGTATGGATTATACCAGCCAAGTGAAGGAGAGATCTATATTAAGCAAAAAAAGGCGGAGATAACTAACCCTAATGCAGCTATCGCCTTAGGGATTGGCATGGTCCACCAGCACTTTATGCTTATCCCGCCCATGACCGTGGCCGAAAACATTGTCCTGGGCCGCGAACCCCGCAAGTTTGGTTTTCTGGACCTTGCCCGGGCTGTAGAGCGGGTGGAGGATATTTCCAAGCGCTATGGCCTTCAGGTTGATCCAAAGGCGAAAGTGGAGGACATCTCCGTAGGCATGCAGCAAAGGGTAGAAATTTTAAAAGCCCTCTACCGGGGGGCTGAAATCTTGATCCTGGATGAGCCCACGGCGGTGCTGACTCCCCAGGAGATTTCGGAACTGTTTGAAATAATGCGAAACCTTATCAAGGAAGGAAAATCCATAATCTTTATCACCCATAAACTCAAGGAGATTATGGCTGTATCCGATCGTGTTACAGTCATCAGGCGCGGCCGTGTGGTTGACACCGTGCGTACCGGGGAAACCAACCCTCAAGATTTGGCATCAAAAATGGTTGGTCGTCAGGTCTCCTTTCTTGTAGACAAGAAGATTGCAGCGCCTGGGCAAAAAATTTTGAAAATCAAGGACTTGCATGCCCTGAACAGCCGCAAACTGCCGGCGTTGAAAGGAATTTCGCTGGAAATTCGCAGGGGTGAAATTGTGGGTTTGGCAGGGGTGGACGGTAACGGCCAGACCGAATTGGTGGAAGTAATCACCGGATTGCGCAAGGCACAGTCAGGCAAAGTGATGATGCTGGACAGGGATATTACCAATTTTAAACCTCGAAAGGTTATTACCGCCAGTATCTCCCACATACCGGAAGACCGGCAGGCAAGGGGTCTTGTGTTGGATTTCAGTATCGAAGAAAATATGGTCTTGGAAACCTATTACCAGGATGGGTTTGCCAACGGGCTCATTCTCAACCACAAGCAGATTGAGCGACATGCCCGCAGACTGATTCGGGAATTTGATATCCGCCCAACCGATGAAAAGGCTCTGGCCCGGTCCCTTTCCGGGGGCAACCAACAGAAGGTGATTATTGCCAGAGAAGTGGACAGGGACCCTGAACTGTTGATCGCGGCCCAACCCACACGGGGCTTGGATGTAGGCGCCATTGAATTTGTCCACAAACGATTGGTTGAGCAAAGGGACAAGGGCAAGGCGGTTTTCCTTGTTTCCCTGGACCTGGACGAAATCATGGCTCTGAGTGACAGGATCGCAGTAATCTATGAAGGACAAATTGTCGGTACTCTTCTTGCCTCAGAGGCAACTGAAGAACTGCTCGGGTTGATGATGGCCGGCGCAGCCGGGGGAGGTTCCGGGAAGGAGGGGAACCAGGATGGTCAGCCTTAAGCCGAACTCCAGGAAGGTTCTGGAGTTAGCCGGTGTCCCCGCACTGGCCATTGTGTTGGGGTTGGTGGTAGGAGCTATTGCCATGGTGTGGATGGGGTACAGCCCTGTGCAGGGTTACCAAGGGCTGTTTGCAGGTATTTTCGGCGACAGCTTTTCCTTTGGCGAAACTATTCGCTCCATGACACCCCTGATTTATACCGGACTGGCGGTCTCCTTTGCTTTTAAGACCGGATTATTCAATATCGGGGTGGAAGGCCAGTTTGTTCTTGGCATGCTGGCGGGAGCCTTGGTCGGGGCGGCCCTGCCAGGGCTGCCCTGGATCATCCATGTTACGCTGGCAGTCGGCGCCGGGGCCTTAGCAGGAGCTTGCTGGGCCGCTATCCCTGGCCTGCTCAAAGGCCGGTTTGGGGTACATGAAGTCATTACTACCATAATGCTCAATCATGTATCGTTAATCCTCGTCAATTACCTGATACGCAATTATTTCCGGGTTCCTGCCCAGGAGGCTACCGCCAATGTGGCGCCTAGCGCTGATCTTACTATAGCCGCCTTGAAACAGCTGACCGGCGGGGCCCGGGTTCACTGGGGAACACTAATTGCCTTGCTTTTTATCGCAGTTGTGGCTTTTATTCTTTACCGAACAACTTTGGGTTACGAAGTGAGAGCGGTAGGCTTTAATCCCATGGCAGCCCAATATGGCGGTATTAATGTCGCAAAAAACATAGTCCTGGCTATGCTGATCAGCGGCGCTGTGGCCGGTGCAGGTGGTGCAGTGGAAATAATGGGGGTATTTGGCAGAATGGCGGTTTCGCCGGTGCTGCCG
>JAJYNB010000028.1 GCA_021786555.1 Bacillota bacterium
CAAAACCCAGGCGGAAGCAGACATACCCGCTGATTTTGCCCATATTGATCAGCAGAACCTGAATCAGGTTATCAGCGACATGATTAACAGTGCCAAGAAAAGCATTTATGTGGAGCAATATCAGTTTGACCGCAAAGACCTGATGGACTTACTGGCCAACAAAGCAAAACAAGGCGTAGATGTGAAGGTCTTGATCGACCAATCCACCCGTTCAGCGAAAAATACATACAACTATTTGAGGGCCAACGGGGTTAATGTTCAGTACTATCCCACCCAACAGGGGCAGTTGCTCAAGGTCAAGCTCCTGTCTGTTGACGGCAGCCGCGCTTTGATTGGCGGCAGCGATTGGAGTTCAGACAGTACACCTGACCATGACGTGGCTCTGGAGTTGAACAACAAGTCAGCTTGGACGGCCGCCTCGGTCTTCGGCCGGGACTGGAAATTCTCTACGGCCTATGACATAAGTTTACCGGCATCATCCCTGCCTGACGATCATATTCTGCTGGCTACCAACGCCAACATCCAGTCCCAGGTTGCGCGGCAAATCCAGGCTGCAAAGACTTCCATCAGGATTGAATTGCCGCAGTTGACCTATCCTCCCCAGCTGATTTCAGCCTTGGCCGGCTTCGCTTCATCCGGCAAGACCGTACAGGTGATTTTGGATGCGAGCCAGCAAAAAATAAACCAAAGCGCAATTAACCAGCTAAAAGATTCAGGCGCTCAGATCCGTCAATACCCGTCGGATGCCCAGCACAAACTTAGTGCCCATTTCGCCCTCTTTGACGACCGGGTTATTGTCCTGGGCAGCGCAAACTGGACCCGTTCTTCCTTTACCTACAACCATGAACTGGATGTGATAGTTCCGTCCAAGGATATAAGCGCAAAACTTGCGCAGCAGTTTGAGGCCGACTGGCAAAAGTCTAAAGACGTGGGCAAAAAAGCTCCATAATACCTGCAAACAGGCAAAAACGGCGGGAAGTTTTTTCATTCTCCCGCCGTTTTTCTGTTGGTAACATGCGAATTGTCACCGAGAACGAGTCCGGTCGCTATACCATTATTAATCTCGAAAATATTTAGTGCCGTGTTGGGCTGCCACGGTGTGCGCTCCCAGTCTTTCAGGTCAAATCCCATCAAGTCCGTGACCATTACCTTCAGCGTTACGCCATGACTAACCACACAAAGGTTCCGTGCCGGGTGGTCCCTGTATAACTGCAGCAATTTAGCTTTGGCCCGGGCCAGGACGTCACCCATGCTCTCACCCCGTGGAAAGCGGTGAAGGTAAGGAGTCTTCGTCCAGCTGATAAAACCCTTCGGGTCAGAATGCTGCAGATCCTGCCAGGCCTGCCCCTCCCAGGTACCAAAACTTATCTCCCGGAATTCCTCGCATTCAACCACGGGCAGGTCGAGCTTTGCAGCAATCACAGCAGCCGTGGACACGGCCCTGCCCAGTGGACTGGAAAAAACCAGTTCTATGTCTTCTCCCGCCAGGCGGTCAGCCAGCCTTTTGGCTTGTTCCACGCCGGCAGCAGTCAGGGGAGAATCCAGCGAACCCTGTACCAAGCCCGAGGTGTTCCACTCGGTTTCACCATGACGAGTCAAGAATATTTTACTCATTCCAGTACCTCTCCTAATGTAAATACCCTTATGAATACGACGTCTGCTCTCATATTCCTTCCGGTAATCCTAAAGCAAAAAGCAGGGCTCTCACCCTGCTCGGATTTTGCTGCCTTTTTTTGGCTTGTGGACTAGACATTTACAGTGGCTGTGGCCTACAGTTTTAATTTCTCCTCCAAATTGGCCAAACGGTCCTGCAGCAGGGAAATAGCAATCTCCTGGCTGCGCAGGCGCCGTTTGAGCAAGTCTATCTCCTGCTCCCAACTGCTGGAGCCAAAACTGTGCGGTTCCTGTTTTGAGGTCTCAGTCAAATGGCCGCCTGAGCTTGCAAGACCGAGTACAGCAAACCGGGCATAGCGCGAATTTCTACCCGGGACCATTGAGATAATGCCCTCCTCCACCAATTTGTTCAAGGCCCGCTTCAGGGTGACGCTGGCAGTGCCAGTAGTCCGCTGAATTTCTGAAAAAGCGATTTCGAACTCCTGATCTCGGTTGGCGCGGTTCTTCTCTGCAAAGAATTCTACAAATTTCTTATGCGTTTTTTCCTTAAGCTTCAATTAACCCGACCCCTTTCTCTTGGTCCACCAAATTTTTGCTGTTTTCTAAATTACCGTTTACTGGTTTCAGCATATGTGTATGTAAGCAGGGTGCCAACTAAGTTTACAAAAAAGTACAAATTTCCGGTTTGCAGTAATATTATACCATATATGTAAATAAATCTCCTGCTATTTGCAAAAAAAATTTATAAAAGCTGACGAGTGATTCTTTTTAGCAAGCAAGCACCCATTGGCCCGCAGCCAAATAAACTGTACTAGCCCGACTTATTGCAACGGGGTGACGTAAATGGCTATAAAAGTGACTATGTGGACCCCGCAGCATGGCAGTACCCGGCTGAACCAGACCCCAATCTTGTTCAGGCCTTGATGCAGGCAGCAATCAACCTCTGGCGGGACTTAACCTCAAAACTAAGCGGTAAAACTGTTTAGGAGAGCGCTATGAGCAGCACTTATTATGATCGCAGTTACTTTTACGGCAGGCGCAAAAGCAACTATGACAATTACGCCAAGACAAAAAGCATATTTTATGACTTTGGAAAAATCCTTTACAGAGAGTTCCACCCTGCCTCAGCCTTCGATGCCGGAGGCGCTTTCGGCTACCTGGTGCACGGCTTGCGGCGCCGGGGGGTGGAGTCCTGGGGCATTGATATCAGCCCTTATGCCGTCAGACATTCTCCCTTTATGCAGTTGGGAGACATAACTAAGCTGAAACCAGGCAGGACTTATGACCTGGTAACCTGCACAGATGTACTGGAACACATTCCCGAAGAATTGGTTGAGCAGACCTTGGATGGGCTCTACCTGCTTGCGGGCAAATACCTTGTTCTGGTGATTGCTTTGGCTGAGCATTCTGCCGACGATCTGGACCGGACCCACGTTTGCATCAAGCCCTATGCCTGGTGGGAGGAACTTTTCAGGCGGTTGGGCTACCACCGCTGTGCAGAAAGTGAACAGAGGTTGCGAAAAAGCCGACTCTGCCGCAAAAACATGTGGAGTGAGAAGCTGTTCGTGTTGGAAAAAGGCACTTAAAAAAGGGTGTACCCCATGGTACACCCTATACTTGCTCTAATTGGGGTGCTTACAGCACATTCATTCTTTTGGCTTCTTCCCGCAGCCAGGGCCGAAAATCCGGGTGGGCAATCTCAATCAAGGCTTGAGCTCGTTCCTTAAAGGTTCTCCCACGCAATTTGGCAACCCCAAACTCGGTAACCACATGGTCTACATCGTTTTTGCTGGTGGTGACCACAGCGCCCTCGCTAAGCCTGGGCACGATACGCGAAATTTTATTTCCCTTGGCCGTGGCAGGAACCGTAATAAACCCTTTGCCACCTTGGGAACGGACCGCCCCCCTGGCGTAATCTGCCTGTCCTCCGGTCCCGCTAAACTGTACATGGCCGATACTCTCGGAACAGCACTGTCCAAGCAAATCCACTTCCACAGCGGCATTCACCGATATCATCTTATATTGTTGGCCAATTACATAAGGATCATTGGTGTAGGAGACCGGGTGCATCTCAATCAACGGGTTGTTGTCAAGGAATTGGTACAGCTTGTTGCTGCCCAAGGCAAAGGTACCGACCAATTTTCCCTTATGCATGCTTTTCTTTTTCCCTGTAATAACACCTTTTTCTACCAGGTCAACCATGCCGTCTACAATCATTTCTGTATGAATTCCCAGGTCCTCCTTATTTAAAAGGCACTGAGCCACCGCGTTGGGTATGCCGCCAATACCCAATTGGACAGTAGACCCGTTTTCCACCAAGTCTGCGATATAATGTCCTATGGCCATGTCCCGCTCGGTAATGGGTGCAGACGCCAATTCGGGAATCGGGCTGCTGCTCTCCACGAGCATCGCAGCGTCATTAATATGAATAAAGCAGTTGCCCAAAGTTCTGGGCATATGGGGGTTTACCTCAAGAATAACGGTTTTGGCTTTAAGTGCCGCTGTTGTAGTATAATCCACTGATAGGCCGAAACTGAAGTAGCCATGCTCATCCATGGGAGAAACACATGCCATCAGGATGTCCACATCAATGTAATCCGTAATCAGCCGCGGCACATCATGAAAGTAGTTGGGAGTCACAGAAGCCAAGCCCGCCTGCACCATGGCCCGGCTGGCTCCGCTGGTAAACCAGGAATTGTGGCGGAAATGGACCTCCATACCCGGCTGCAGATAAGATAATTTGCGCAGGGCCAGGAGTTGGTGCAGTACCACTCCTTCCAACTCGTCCTTCCTTTTTGCCATGGCTTCCAACAGGTCGGGCGGTTCCCCTCCGCCCAGGGGCAAAACGATATGTTGGCCGGACTTGATCACTTTTACTGCTTGCTCCGGAGTAACCAGCTTGCGTTGATACTCCTCTTTCCACCGACTCAAAACCAACACCTCCGCAATTGTTTTAGTTTTATTTATCGTTGTTCCAGTTCATCCCATGCAGCTTGTGAACCGGATTGTGCCCTAGCATATCTTCAAACTATTCTAATTTTAGCTGAGATTTTTATAACATATTTGTGAATTTAATGTCAAGCTTATTCTAGCCAATGGTAGTTTCCATGGTGTAAAATGCATTAGAACCACAAAGTTAATGCAAAAACAGCCCTGGAACCTTTAACGGTCCAGGGCTGTTGCTTGAATTCCTTACTAATACATTTACAAATTCTATAAATTCTAGTTTGCCGTGGACACTCCGGCTTGGGCGAAAGTAGCCATTTCCCGCAGGATACGGGTAGCCGCCTCTACTAAATGGAAGGCCAGCGCGGCCCCGGTTCCTTCCCCCAGGCGCAGGTTCAGGTTGAGCATGGGCTCCAGCCCCAGGTAGGCCAGGGCGTGAATATGGCCGGGTTCCTGGGAGGAATGGGAGGGAATCATGTAATTTATGGCCAAAGGCTGTAAAGCAGCAGCGACTGTGGCCGCCGCAGTGGAAATAAACCCGTCGATAATGATGGGCACTCCCTTGGAGGCGGCGCCCAGCACTGCGCCGCACAGGGCACCAATTTCCAGTCCTCCAACCTTGGCCAGAACATCCAGGGCATCCTCCGGGTTCGGTTGGTTAAGAGCAAGAGCTTGTTGAATTACTTTAATTTTTCTGGCCAGACCCGGATCATCGATACCTGTACCTCTACCCACCACTTCTTCCACCGGCTTGCCGGTAAGCACCGCTACTATTGCGGAGCTGGGGGTCGTATTGCCAATCCCCATATCACCCGTGGCAAGCAGGTTTGCACCGAGATTGATCTGCTCTTCAGCAACTTCTACCCCCACCAGGATTGCAGAGACTGCTTGTTCCCGGGTCATGGCAGGGCCTG
>JAJYNB010000206.1 GCA_021786555.1 Bacillota bacterium
CCTGAGAGTTCTGCGAATTTCTTTCGGAATAACAACCCGGCCCAAATCGTCAATCCTTCTCACGATCCCTGTTGCCTTCATTGACCCTTTATCCCTCCTTTGTGTCCGGCATTGGAAATTTCTTTCACAGATAGTATATATCCACTTGGAAGGGATTATTCATTTTTTTCCATCAGTAGGCTGATTCTGCAAATATTGCCGAACGCCAGGTAAATTAAATCCCGGCCCGTGGGCCGGGATTTAATTATTTCTATTGGGGAGTAGTAGTTGAAGGCTGTGTACTGGTTGAAGGTCCATAACCAGTCGCATACTCAATTTTGGCTTGTTTCTTCAGACTATCGAGATACTGTTGAAACTTGTCGTCCTTCATTTTCTGGGGCAGGGTCTGTTGAATGTCGCTTTTAACCTGGTCATAGGTTTTTTGCACCTGAGCCTTGTGATCCTCCACTAGGATTATGTGGTAACCGAATTGAGTTTTGACCGGTGTTTGCGACCAAGTGCCAACTTTCTGAGAGAAAGCAGCCTGCTCGAACTCCGGAACCATTTCGCCTTTGGAGAAATAGCCCAGCTCCCCTCCGGTATCCTTTGCCCCGGTATCGGTCGACTTTGCCTTGGCCAAGTCCGCAAAGTTCGCCCCGGCATTAAGTTGAGTGATAATAGCCTTGGCTTCATCTTCGGTCTTCACGAGAATCTGCCGTGCCTTTACTTGTTCAGGATCCACAAATTGGTTTTTATTGTCGTTATAATACTTCAGCATGTCGGCATCGGTCACCTGGACACCGGCGGTCACCTTATCGTACAATCCCTTAGCGGTGAGCTGTACCTTAAGATAATCCTTCAAATCCTGCTCAGTCATGCCCTGGCTTTTGAGCGCATCCTGATATTTGGCTTCATCCGGCTTGCCGTCTGTGCCTTTGAAGTTATTTTTAATGCTTACAATCTGGTCGTTAATCTGGCTGTCGGTAACAGACAGGTTCTGTTTCTGAGCCTCTTGCATGATAAGTTGTTCAGTAACCAAGTCGTCAACAACTTGATTATTAAGAGCACCGAGCATCTGTTTGCCCTGGTCGCTGTTAAAGTCAATTCCCTGTTGTTGATAACTTGCCTTAACTTTTTCAAGACGCTTGTTGAAATCATCTACAGATATTTTTGTGCCATTGACCTTAGCAACCCATTTCCCGCCGAAGTACTGGGACAGAGAACCGCACCCTGTTAGTACCCCAACAACAAAAATGGTCAAAACAATCCAGAGCAGAAGACGTCTCTTGCTCAAAATAAAACACTTCCTTTCTATACACAGACAATTATACCAAAGTCAGGGACTCGTCCGCAATCCTTATTATGTTTGACAAAAGGTCGATAGTGACCCGTAAAATGTTACGATGAATGCGAGGATTTAGCTTCAGACGTATCTCAAAACCGTCGACAGCCGCAAAGCTGAGTGAAGGGCCAACTTTTTTGGCCAACTGCATCAATTGGTCGCCGGAGAGCCGGGGATCCCGGCCAAACCTCAGCCGGACCAGTGCCTTTTCCTGGGTTACTGCCGCGATCCCCAACTGGATTGCCCTAATCCTGATTCCCACGATATCCAGCAAATTGGCTACCGGTTCAGGGGGATTGCCAAACCGGTCAATAAGTTCTGCCGTGATGTCGCTCAAGGCCTCGGCTGACCTAACTCTCATCAACCGCTGGTAAAAATCCATCTTGAGGGAACTGTCTGCGATATATTCGGCGTCAAAATAAGCGTCACAAGCTAATTCAATTACTGGCTCGATTGCAGTTTCCTTGTTCTCGCCCTTTAATTCTGTAACTGCTTGTTCCAGAAGCTTACAGTACATGTCAAAACCAACAGCGGCCATATTGCCATGCTGCTCGGCGCCAAGGAGGTTGCCCGCCCCCCTAAGTTCCAGATCCCGCATAGCTATTTTAAAACCAGAACCAAACTCAGTGAAGTCCCTGATGGCGCTCAGCCTTTTCTCGGCCACCTCAGTGAGAATCTTATTGCGCCGGTAAAGAAAGTAAGCAAAAGCCTTGCGGTTGGACCTGCCAACTCTCCCTCTGAGTTGGTACAGCTGGGACAACCCCATCCGGTCAGCGTCACTCACCAGCAAAGTATTGACATTCGGGAGATCTAAACCGGTTTCAATAATTGTGGTGCAAACCAGGATATCATACTGCCTTTCCACAAAATCCAGCATCACTTGTTCCAAATCCTCTTCGCGCATCTGACCGTGGGCAGCAATTATCTTAGCTTCGGGTACAAGCTTGCATAAATCCAGAACAACTTTGTCCAAGTCCTGAACCCGGTTATGGACATAAAAAACCTGTCCTCCCCGGTTTATTTCCCTGCGGATTGCCTCTCTCACCAATTCAGGGCTGTGTTCAGCCACATAAGTCTGAACAGGATACCGGTCTTCCGGAGGAGTCTCTATCACGCTCATATCCCTGATGTTGACCATAGCCATATGCAAAGTTCTGGGTATAGGCGTTGCCGACAAGGTCAGGACATCCACATTCTGCTTCAGCTGTTTCAGTTTTTCCTTATGAGACACACCAAACCGCTGCTCCTCGTCCACAATCAGCATACCCAAATCCTTGAATTTGATATCTTCGGAAACCAGGCGGTGGGTACCAATTACCACATCGATGCTGCCGTCAGCAAGTCCCTCGGCAACTTGCTTCTGTTCCCTGGGGCTGCGGAACCTGCTCATCATCTCAACACTGATGGGATAACCGGCAAACCTTTCACAAAACGTCACATAATGCTGCTGGGCCAAAATAGTGGTAGGAACCAGGACCGCCACCTGCTTGCTGTCCATGACAGCTTTAAAGGCCGCCCTTATGGCCACCTCAGTCTTGCCGTATCCCACATCACCGCAGACAAGGCGGTCCATGGGCTTAGGCTGCCGCATGTCAACTTTAACTTCCTGAATGCACTGCAGCTGGTCGGGTGTTTCTTCATAGGGAAAGCGGTCCTCAAACTCTTTTTGCCAAATATTGTCCTGGGAGAAAGAGAAACCTACTGCCTTTTCCCTCTCAGCATAAAGTTTTAACAAATCCTCCGCCATGTCCCTGACCGCTGCCTTAACCTTGCTTTTCACCTTTGTCCATTCGTTCCCGCCCAGCTTGAAAAGCTTGGGTAACTGGCCTTCACCGCCCAGGTATTTCTGAATCAGGTTAACTTGGTCAAAGGGGACGTAAAGTTTGTCCTCCCCCGCATACTTAATGACAAAATAATCTCTGGCCACATCTGCCACGTTTAGTTTTTCTACGCCCAGGTACCTGCCAATGCCGTGGTTTGCATGGACCACATAATCCCCAGGCTTTAGGTCAACAAAAGGCGCCAGCTTCTCACTCTTGATTTTTTCCCTGGGCGGCTTAGCTCTTGTCTTTTTCTGCTGACCCGCAATTTCATACTCTGAAAATACAGCAAGTTTTGCCAAGGGTATTTGAAACCCTCCCCTCAGGCTAAACGGCAAAACCCCAATTTGTCCTGGCTCCAACCGCCCCCCTAATACAGGAGCGGAGATACCATAGTCCCGCAGGGTAACGGAAAGCCGTCCGGCTTTTTCCCGGTCCCCCGCCAATAGCGCAACACCGTAACCCTCATTTTTCAGGGTTTGCAGTTCCCCAACCAGGGCTGCAGTCTTCCCGGCAAAGCCCTGGACAGGTTTGGCCGCGAAGCTTGTAATGCTTTTGGGCCGAAAACCGGGGAACTGCCGCGGCAGGGCAGCAAAAAGCAGGCTGCGCCTGTTAGCCAAAGCGGACTGCAGCCGGGGCATATCCAAAAAAAGATGCCCGGGATCGACAAAAGCTTTTCCGGCTTGAAGTAAAGCAGTGTATTCTTCCGCCCGTTCCCGAGCGGCAAATTCCAAATATTCCTGCAGCCTGGCCGCTTCATCCAGAACAATGAAGGCTTGGCCGTTCACATAGTCAAACAAGGTATCCAGTTGCGGGTAAAAGAAATTGGCAAAAAATTCAAAGCTTTCGTCATATATACCCGCCTCAAACTTTTCGTCCAGTTCCTCAAAGAGTTGAAGCAAGTTATCAGCTGCTGTTGGGGAGGACTTTCTCAACCGGGTAATCACTTTTTGAGCCTGATACCGAATAGCAGGCCAGGCATCTTCCCGTTTTGCCCTGTCAACCGGCAATTCCCTGGCAGGGTACAAGGTTACACTGTCGAGCTGGTTTGTTGAGCGCTGGGTTACCGGATCAAGCGTGCGAATCGAGTCAAGTTCATCATCGAAAAATTCCAAGCGGACCGGTTCAGCGACTAAGGGGTAAATATCAGTAATTCCCCCCCGCCCGCTGAACTGTCCTGGACCTTCAATCATGTCAACCCTTTCATATCCCATGTCCAGCAGTTCCCGCTGCAGTATTTCCGGCTCAACCGCATCCCCTCTGTGGAGTTCCCTGCACAAGCTGCACCACTTGTCTCGCGGCAGAAACAAACGGTCCACTGCCTGGATGGTTGTAATTACGTTCACCGGCCTATCCAAGCTGGCTAGTACCTGAAGCCTTTTAGCCTCAATTTCTTTGCTCCTGCCTAGAACAGTAAAAGGCATCCACTCCAGCACAGGAAAATACAGTACCTCATGCCCCAACAGCAGATCCTGGAAATTTGCCTGCAATTCCAGTGCCTGCTCCTCACTGTGGGTCACCATCATGAAAGGGCGTCCTGTTTTTAGGGCCAGGGCAGCCAAGACAAATGCTTTTTGAGAACCCGACAAGCCATATACAGCCTGTTGGTCAAGCCCTGTATTCAGGCCGTTCAAAAGTGTGCGGAACTCAGGGATATTGTCCAAAAAACCAAGCAGTTTATGCACTGGCTGTCCTCCTAGGAGCAAGCAAATTAATGGGCGTTTCGTGCAAACCCCCATGTAGAAAGTACAAAATATACAAAAAGGGCTGGATAGCGTTACCCAGGCCCTCTTAGAATGCTAATTTATAATTTGCGTTTTCAGGGCGAGAGTCCCTCCCGCATCACATTCCATCTCGTTCAGGCATTCGGGGCAAACAATATTCAAGACCAAGGACCCTTGACGCTCTAAACCCATTATATCCTCAGCTCTTAGACCAGTCAAGGCTGAAGCCGAGTCATCATCTTTCAGGATATTAACCAGCTCTTCACTGACCAGTATTTCCTCAACCAAACGTTCACAACATTCGCACACATATTTGATGAGCACTGCAGACACCCCTTCCAGGTTTATTATTCCACACTGCGAGGGGAGTATGCGCTGTCATTTGGCATTGCGATTAAACGTATTGGAGGCTTTGATAATTCCTTCATTAATAATGGAGCTAACGGCCTCTCCCACATCGCTCAAAACATGCTCCAGCAGAGGGTATTCCTCCTTTCGGAAAGCCCCCAAGACGTAATCCGCCGGGTCCCACCCTTGGGGTGGACGGTCTATAC
>JAJYNB010000233.1 GCA_021786555.1 Bacillota bacterium
ACCCCGATGCGGTTTAAAGAATATCCTAATTAAAAATTTTTTAAATTTTCCGAAATTGGCAAAGGAATTTTTGGTTTTGCGTTGAATACCAAATAAACAAACACTATCAAAGAAAATGACACATCAACATGGCCCAAAACGCCTGGTTTTGTGGGATAAACCGGCATTGGGGATTGAAAAGGGGTGAATTTATGCCCGAATACACTCTTGAACCAAGAGGAACAACAAAGAATCTGAAGAGTTAAGTGTTAAGGCAAGAGTATTTTTGACCTTATGGTTGATTCGCAGCCCTAATTCGTTAAGAGGAGGTGTTGTCCTTCCGCTCCTGTCCTTACACTGGAGCGAGGCTAAGATTCGAGGATACTCTGGAAGCTTGGTGGATGGTCGAACTCTCGAACTATCCAAGTCAGAGTCAGGTAATCTGATGCGTTGCGAGACGGTCAGAAAAGGGACTGAGGCCGGGGAGCTGACCCGTTGTCGAATACCCACACGACAGCCGGTATTTGATTAAGCTGAGGTTGCGCGCGTATCGGGCGGGACTGCGCTGGAAGTGCAGCCTGGCCGGGAACGGCCGAGCCGGGGCTAAGTAAGGAATCCCCGGGGAGATGCGCATAGGTGATTGGGCACAGGGAGACTCTGAACAACGAGATAGTCCCGTTAGGGGACAGCATTGGGGTCGCCGGATGCGGGAAAACTGCACGTCCGGTGACAATGGGGGCCGGCACCACGTGAGGAGTGCCTTCTACCCACTTATTTTCTTGATTGGTTTTTTATATACTATGTTTACTAAATATAAATTCAGGGGGTTTATTGATGAAGAAATTGGCTTTGTTATTGGTCTGTTCCATGTTTGTTCTTACCGCTTGTTCGACGCCACAACAATCGTCACCATCGCCGCAGAAGGTCGTACTGAAATCGTATATGTATGGCACCGGAGGAACCAAAGACTTATTGGATGCCATCAACAAAAAGTTTGAAGAGAAATACCCGAACATCACAATTGAGAACGAAATGGCGCCAAGCGATCAGTTCGACACTGTGATCAAAACAAAGCTCGCTTCCGGCGACATTCCAGACATTTTCGGAATTCGGCCTGGCACTTCAAGCAAGTCGTTGGTAGATGCCGGTTACCTGATGGATTTATCGAATGAACCATGGGTATCACATATTCAGCCTGCGCTGAAACCGTCTCTGACTTACGGCGGCAAAGTATATGGAATTCCTCTGGAAAACAACTTTATCGCGACCGTGTACAACAAAAAAATGTTCGATGAGCTGGGCCTGAAGATACCGACAACCTGGAATGAATTTACCGCCGTGTGCGACACGCTGAAAAAAGCGGGCAAAATCCCGATGGCGCTGGGTCTCAAAACGCCTTACGTCAATCAGCTGGTGCCTTATACGCTGGCTGCCACGATTGTGAACAAGGCTGACCCGGAACTCAACAATAAAATAACCGAAGGCAAAGCGAAGTTCGCCGGATCGGCATGGAAAACGGTCATGGATCAGGTGCTCGAAATGAAGAGCAAAGGTTATTTTAATGCAGATGCGATGGGATCGACGTACGATCAAGCCGTCCAGCTGTTCACAACGGGGAAGGCGGCGATGATTACAAACGGCAACTGGGTGCTCGGCAGTATTGTAGCAGCCAACCCAAACATGCAGCTCGGCGTTATGCCGATTCCCGCCACCAACAATCCGGATGAAACCCGGGTCGTCTCGGCGCTGGTCGTGGCTATGGGGGCGAGCGCCAAGACGAAGTATCCGCAAGAAGTGAAAGAATATTTGGAATTCCTCGCTTCGCCGGGAACGCTCAACGCTTATTTGAAAGGGCGCGGAGCGCTGTCGCCGTTCGATAACGTGACGATCAGCCCTAATCCGGCGATGCAGCTCATCAACCAGTACCTAACCCAAAAGAAATCGGCCGATTTCAGCGGGGATAGTTGGAACCCAGCCGTTCAGGGTAAATTTATGTCCGAAGCACAGGCTCTGTACAGCGGTGCGATTAGCACTGATCAAATGATGCAGGATCTGGACACGGAAAACGCAGCAACATTGAAAAATTAAGCTGGCTGAGAGAAAGGGGGAGAGGACGCGGAATCCCGCGTCGTTCCCCATTTCCTTTTAACGGAAACGTTTGGAGGTAAGCGAGATGATTGTTCAGTTAAGAGACTGATGAAAAAAACGGTGAGGTGATCCTATGAGCGGACGAAATGATGAATTGTGTTTCCGGTCGGCGACCGAGCTGGCCGGCATGATCAGGCAGAAACAGCTGTCGCCAGTGGAGCTGGTGGACGCCTGCTTGCAGCGGATCGAAGCAATGGATACGCAAATTAACGCATTTTGCACGTTGGTCGGGGATGAAGCGCGGCAAGAAGCGCTGCGGGCGGAAGAGGCTATCATGCGTGGGGAAGCGGTAGGGCCGCTGCACGGTGTACCCGTCGCCGTCAAGGATTTGCTGTCGACCGAAGGCATTCGTACCACGTTCGGCTCGAAGCTGTTTGCCAATTCCGTTCCGGAGCGGGATGCCGTAGCCGTCAGACGCGTCAAACAGGCGGGAGGCATTATCGTCGGCAAGACAAACACGCCCGAGTTCGGCTCCAAGGTGACGACCGACAATGAGATGTTCGGCGTAACGAAAAACCCGTGGAACACGGATAGGGTTCCCGGGGGTTCGAGCGGCGGATCGGCCGCAGCGGTCGCCAGCGGCTTCGTTCCGTTCTCGGTCGCAACGGACAGCGGCGGCTCGATTCGCATCCCTGCAAGCGCCTGCGGCGTGTACGGGTTGAAGCCGACGTACGGGCGCATACCGTTTGACATGAATACGGCGAATATGTTCAGCTCGCAAAATCCGTTTTTCCATATCGGGGCGATTAGTCGGACGGTTGCAGACGCAGCGCTGTTGTTTGCCGTCATGACGGGACCGGATCCTGTCGATCCGTACTGCTTGCCCGATACCGGAGAAAATTTTACACAGCTGCAGGGCGGCGTGAAGGGACTTCGCATCGGCTACAGCCCGGATTTCGGCATGTACGAAATCGATGCAGGCGTTCGCGAAACCATCCAACAGGCGGTGCGAAATTTGGGAAAGCTTGGCTGCCTCGTGGAACAGATCGATGTTCGCCTGGAGCATTCAAAAGCCGTTTACATTGAAAGCTATATGCTGCTGATGGCCGCCCAATTCGCGAACAGTTTTGGCAGCAGGCTGGCGGAAATCGAGCCGCTTTTATCCGAGCCGGTCGTCCAGATGATCCGGTCCGGGCAGGAGGTCCGTACGCTTGATTATAAAAAGGTGGAATTTGTGCGCACCTCGCTTTGGAATTCGTTCCAAAACGTCTTCGCAGCCTATGATCTCCTCGTCACGCCGACGCTGGCGGCTCCGCCATTTCCGCATACGCAGAACGGGCCCGGGCAAATCAACGGAAAGCCGGTTCATTTTACCGACTGGGTGTTGACGCCGTTTCAGAACTTTACCGGACATCCGGCTGCCAGCGTCCCGGTCGGATTTACGCCGGACCGGCTGCCTGTAGGCATGCAGGTGATCGGCCCACGGTTTGCCGAACGAACGGTTTTGCAGCTTTCGCAGGCTTATGAACAGGCGTTTCCATGGGAAATGCTTTCCTTTATAAAGCTTTAGGAGGAGAGCCGTGATTGCTTACAAACGGATAAAGACCGTCATTGCGTACACGTCGTTTTTGCTGCCAGCCCTGTTGTTGTACATCGTATTTGTCGTCTATCCAGTCGGAAGCAGCTTTTATTACAGCTTGACGAATTGGGACGGGATTAATCCGATCGTCCACTTTATCGGGTTCGACAACTTCAAGCGGTTGTTTCAGGATACTGAAGTCATCAGCGCCCTGAAAACATCGATGATTTACGTCTTTTTTGTTGCTCTTTTACAAAATGTGATCGCTCTGCTGCTTGCGGTCAGCGCGGACCGACGCATCCGGCTGAAAACGTTATACCGTTCCGTTATCTTCATTCCCGCTTTGCTCAGCTCATTGTCGATCGGGTATATTTGGAGCTATATTTATCAGCCGACGACCGGCGTGTTGAACATCATCCTGAAAGGAATCGGGCTCCAAGCGCTCGCTCACGACTGGTTGGGAAGTCCGAAGTACGCACTCGGCTCGGTTATTTTCGTCACTGTGTGGCAGTACATCGGTCCAAGCATGCTTATTTATTTGGCCGGTCTGCAGGGGGTTCCGACCAGTTTGTACGAAGCGGCCGATATCGACGGTACAAGCGGCTGGGGGAAATTCGTCCACATTACGTTTCCTCTGATTGCCCCGTCGCTCACGATCAATCTGGTGCTTTCGGCCATTGGGGGGCTCAAAATGTTCGATCTTATTTTCGTCATGACCGGCGGCGGACCCGGCTATGCCACGGAAGTATTGTCGCTCGCCATTTATAAAAAAGCGTTTATGCAAAGCAGCATGGGCTACGGTGCGGCGATTGCGGTGGTGCTCTCCTTAATCATTTTGCTGATTACCTTGGCGCAGTTGTTCTTCCTGCGGAAGCGGGAGGTGGAGTTGTGAACAAAGCATTCGGACAGAACAAATGGGCGAGTTATTTGGTCTTAAGCTTCTGGGCGCTCCTCGCTCTGCTCCCGCTGTGGATGCTCCTCTCAATTTCGCTCAAAGGGGAGCAGGAATTGACGAGATTTCCTTTGTCGATTCCGAACGTATGGCGCTTTGGAAATTATACGCAAGCGTGGAAAGACGCCCATCTCGGTGTCGCCTTCTGGAATAGCCTGCTCATTACCGGCTGTTCGCTCTTAGCGATCATCGTCATCGGGGCGATGGCTGCTTATCCGCTGGCGCGTTTTGCCAATCGGTTGACGAACGGGGTATACACGCTGTTTGTCGCCGGAATGGTTTTGCCTTTTCAGTTGGCCATAATTCCGCTTTACAAAATAATCAAGGCGATGCATCTGATGAACTCGCCGATCAGCGCCATTCTCATTTATACAACGTCTCATCTGGCGTTTACGATTTTTATATACACGGGCTTTATGAAAAGTGTGCCGCGCGAACTCGATGAGGCGGCCTTGATTGACGGCTGCGGGCCATTTCGCACCTTCTGGCAAATTATATTTCCGCTGATGAAGCCGGCAACGAGCACGGTGGCGATCATGAACAGCCTGTTCATTTGGAACGATTTGCTCGTCCCTCTGCTGTTTTTGCAGGGCCGTTCCAGCCAGACGATCCCGCTGGCGATCTTCAGCTTTGTCGGTGATTACAACAATAACTGGCCGCTTATGTTCGCCGCTATCGTCATTTCGTCGGTGCCGCTCATTGCTCTGTTTGTGTTTGCGCAGAAGCATTTTGTCAAAGGCATTACGGCAGGAGCGGTGAAATCGTGAGCGCATCGGGGTATTAGGGGGCAATGCAATGAATTGGCTGGCAAAATGGGTATGGGCTGACGGAGAAGCAAGCCCGCGCAACGAATGGAGGTGTTTCCGCAAAACATTCGATGCTCCGGCTAACGGATGGAGCTCGGCTCATATCGCCATGACAGCGGATTCGCGGTATGTGCTTTATGTGAACGGTGAGAGCATCGGACGCGGACCGAACAGGTCTTGGCCGCTCGAGCAATCGTATGACGTCTACGACATTTCCCACCTGCTGCATCCGGGACAAAAGAACGTCATTGCCGTGTTGGTACTGCATTACGGAGTGTCCAATTGGTCTTATGTGCGGGGGCGCGGCGGATTACTTGCGCAGCTCGATTTGCAGCAAGGGGAAGAAAATGTGCATACGTGGGTAACGGACGTCACCTGGAAAACAAGCCGTTACGAGGGTCACGACCGCCATTCGCCGCGTATGTCGTTCCAGCAGGCTTTTACCGAAAAAATCGACGCGCGCCTGTGGGGCGCAGAATGGGTGGACGCCGAATTTGACGATACCGACTGGAGACAGACGCTGGAGCTCGGGCCCGTTGGAACGGAGCCTTGGACGAAGCTGGTACAGCGGGATATTCCCTTCCTCAGCGAAGAAACTGTTTACCCGGTGCGCGTGGAATGCCTGCACAAGGTCCGACCGGTTTCTTGGACGGCTACCGTCGACGTACGCAATCATATGGTTCCTGGCAGCGAGAACCATGCAAATCCCATGGCTTATGTTGGCTACATCGCGACTGTTATTCGCGCTCCCGAACGGGCAACGTGTACATTTGGCTTTTTCAACACGCATGTGTTCGGGCCCTGTACGGTTAACGGCGTTCGTTATGAGATGGAGCAATTTGTGGGAACGTTGCCGGAGAGGTATCTGGAAGTGGAGCTCAAGCAAGGGGACAACTTGTTTGTGATGGACATTACGGGACGCGACATCGGCGGTATTTTCCATATGGCCATCGATTGCGCCGTGCCGGTTGAGGTTGTTTCGCCAGTGCTGCCGCCTCTTGCCAGTGATGTCAGCGGATCGCCGTTTGCGACCATCGGTCCATTCGACAGCGAGGTGCTGATCGACCATCAGGAGAGCCGCGAAATGGCTTGCGGCCACAAGGATTACCTCGCTGCGAAAACCATCGCATCGCTTGACGATTTGAGGCGTTTTACCGCTTGGATCCGACCAGTTGCCAGTAGCCTTGTGAGCCGTGAAAATGTGTTCGTGTTATGCGTTTGGAAAAAAAGAGAACTCCCCATGTCCGTTCCTGCAGCGCTGCAGCAGGTAGTGACGGCAAACAATATGGCCACGGAAGTTCCCGTTTATCCGGATGCAGATACGGAATTAGTGATCGATTTCGGTAGAGAGTTGTCCGGTTACTTGAGCTTCGAAGTGGATGCCTCCGCAGGAACGATTCTCGATTTTTACGGCTTCGAATATATGCGGGATGGTTTGCGGCAGGATACGTTCGATCTGGACAATACGCTTCGTTACATTTGTCGCGACGGACGCCAGCGTTATACGTCGCCTATCCGCCGGGGAATTCGGTACGTCATGTTGACGGTTCGGGCGAACAAGCCTGCAGACTCGCCTTTCGCCGTACCGAACGCCTTGCCGCATCCTGTACGGATATACAGCGTTCGGTGGATCCAGAGCAGCTATCCGGTTGCCGAGGTTGGACGTTTTCAATCCTCAGATGCGAAGCTGAATGATATTTGGGCGATCAGCAGAGATACTACCCGGTTGTGCATGCAAGATACGTTTGTCGATTGTCCGGCTTACGAGCAGGTATTCTGGGTCGGGGACAGCCGTAATGAGGCGCTGTTCAGCTATTACCTGTTTGGAGCGGAACCGCTAGTCAAACGCGGTCTCCGTTTAGTGCCTGGATCAAGGTTGTATACCCCTTTGTATACGACGCAGGTGCCTAGCGGCTGGAACAGCGTCATTCCGAACTGGACGTTTTTTTGGGTCTTCGCCTGCTGGGAATATTATGAGCGGACTGGAGATTGCAGCTTTGCTGCCGAGATGTGGCCGCACATCCGGAAAACGCTTGATCATTATTTAGCGAAGATTGGTGCTCTAGGCATGCTGAACATCAAAGCTTGGAATTTCCTCGACTGGGCACCGGTTGACCAACCGCAAAACGGAGTAGTGGCACATCAAAATATGTTTTTTGTAAAAGCGCTTCATACTGCGGCGGAGTTTGGGGAGAACGCCAACGACCGTACGGCCGTTGTATACTACCGGGAAGCCGCTGAAAGGCTGCGGCAGGCGATCAACCGCCATTTGTGGGCGGAAGGCAAACAGGCCTATGCGGACTGTCTTCATGCCGACGGCAGCTTGTCAACGACATTCAGCATGCAGACCCAGACCGTCGCTTATTTATGCGATATTCCCTATGGAGAGCGCACTGCTCCTCTGGAACGTTATTTACTGGATCCTCCTCCCGCATTTGTACAGTTAGGCAGTCCGTTTATGTCCTTTTTCTATTATGCTGCTTTGGCAAAGCTAGGGCGATTCCAACGTATTATCGACGATATGCGGGTGCAGTTCGGCTATATGATCGACTATGGGGCGACGACCTGTTGGGAGATGTTCCCAAACTCTCAGGAGGGGCTGAGCAACCCGAACTATATGACCCGCAGCCACTGCCATGCATGGTCGGCCGCACCGGTATATTTTCTCGGCGCCTATGTACTTGGCATCCGCAGCGCAGGGACCGGCTGGCGCAAGGTTACTGTTCAGCCACAGCCATGCGGCTTGACTTGGGCAAGGGGGAGCGTGCCGCTACCGGAAAATGGCCGTATTGACGTGGCATGGCACCTTGCAGATGACGGCCGCACCATGTACATCCAAGTATGGGCGCCGGCAGAGGTTGAGTTAGAGGTGCGCGTTCCCGAAGGGATGGAAAGCCGTATCGATATTTGCAAGTTGTAAATCAGGGTAGAATTATAGCTCAAGACTTATAAAATTCGGCAAACATGCCGGGGAGGTACGAATATGGCTAAGCCTCTTATGAAAGCGTTACAGATTACGGGTCCCGAAACCTTTTCCGTTATTGAAATAGAAATACCCGTCCCCAAGGACCACGAAGTATTGGTGGAAATTGAAATTGTTGCGACTTGTCCCCGGTGGGATATTCATATGATGGCTGGGAGGGACATGTTCGACGCGCAAAAGTCCCCTCAATATCCATTGTACCCTGGTTTTCCGGGTCATGAGGCTGCAGGTACTGTAAGAGCGGTTGGCGCTGGGGTAAAGGACATTCAAGTGGGGGCTAGAGTTGCTGCGTTAGAACACGATTTACGGGGAAACGGTGCATACGCACAATTTATTACTTATCAGGAATCGGATGTGCTTCTTCTTACCGAGAAAATCTCATTCAAACAAGCTGTTTCTTTTGAACTTCTGAAATGCGTATATATCGGCATGACTCAATTCGATGATGTAAGAGGACGGAAAGTTGTTGTTTCCGGTTTGGGTCCTGCAGGGATACTAGCTATGCAAATAGCGAAAATGTGGGGGGCATCCGAAGTTGTTGGTATTGATTTGAGCGAACAGCGCCTCGAATATGTAAGAAGCCTGAATATCGGTGACGTTGTACACGCCGGGCAACTTGGCGACCGCCGTTTCGATTTTGGTTACGATTGTGTAGGCTTCGCCGCTTCCGTGCAAAATGTTTTGAATCATACCGATCAACACGTGGTAATCTTTGGCGTTCTGAAAGGCGAGGTAAAATATGGGAGCCAGCTTTGGTCGAAGTCGACCAAACTGGAATCCTACAAATACCGCAAGCCAACTCCGCGTGACCGCGAATTGCTGCTTGATCTCATAGCTAATAAAGGATTGAACACGGAGTGTATTCAAACGCATCATGTTCCATTTACGAGGTATCAAGAGGCTGTAGATTTACTGAAATCCCAGCAAGCGATCAAAGTTCATTTTTATCCGCAAAAAGATTTTCAGGAATAGGAGGCTTACCCTGCTATGAAAGCGAAAGCTGTCGTGTTTACTGATCGGTTGAAGGTTGCCGTTCAAGCAGTGGATCTACCGGAACCCAAAAATGATGAAGTTGTGATAGATGTTGCATACTCCTGGATAAGTATTGGAACGGAGTCATCTTTTTTCAGAGGTGACAGGATCGGCGGCGAGAGATTGCGCAAGGAAAGCGATCCGCTGCCGTTTCCCCATGTCCCCGGTTATCAAAAAGTGGGTACGATACGATCTGTCGGGGCTGCTGTAACCGGTTTAGCGGTTGGAGATCGGGTTTTTGCTTCCATTAGCTGGGTTTCCAATATGTTTTTCAAAGCCGCGGGACATGTCAGTCCTGCAGTAACCCCGGCTAATCAAGTCTGGAAACTGCCAATAGAAGCAGATCCAATCGATTATGCGGGACTTGTCCTTACGCAGGTGGGATACAATTGCGGCAGCCGTCCTACCGTCCACAGCGGGGATTTGGCTATCGTTATTGGAGATGGTTTAGTCGGGCAGTGGACGGCGCAGACGCTGCGGCATAGCGGCGCCAGGGTGATAGTATTGGGAAGGCATAACGAAAGGCTGCAGTTTTTGCCTCGTGGCATCGAGAGAATTAATACGAAGGAGACGCCTTTACAGGAGGCGCTCCAACAAAATAATGGGATTTCCATAGTGGTCGATACAGTCGGGGATATGCAAACGGTCAGGAACATTCAGCCTTTTATGAAGCGGAATAGCCATTTGGTATCGGCTGGTTTTTTAGCGGACACCGGACTTGTGGACATACAATCATTCAGGGAGCAAGAAATTACTTTGCATGCGCCATCCGGTTGGACAAAAGACAGAATGGATCAAACGCTGGACGGAATCAGGCAAGGATGGCTCCAAGTGTCAAACCTAATCACTCATCGGTACCCTGTCGACCAAGCAGAAGAAGCATGGAACACGATATTGAAGAAAGAGCAGCCGTGCCTTGGGGTGATTTTGGAGTGGTAAGTCGTAACGGTATTAGTCATTCTTTTCCCTTGGTTAGTGATGTAACCTGCAGCGAGATAGTGTTGTTACCTATACCACCGAAGTCAGGCTGGAAAGGGTGTTGGACGTGTCTGACCGCGCATACACGCTGTTTGAGGAAGTGCAAAAATCGAGAGGGATCAATCTCGAACAGGTAAAAACGAAACTGAAAGCGTTGAAAATTGAAACTCCCTCCTGGGGCTACGGGGATTCAGGTACACGGTTTAAGGTGTTCCCAAAACAAGGTGTGCCAAGAAACCCGTTTGAAAAGCTTGAGGATGCAGCTGAGGTACACCGCTTAACAGGCCTTTGTCCTTCCGTTGCAATCCATATCCCGTGGGACAAAGTCGATGATTACAGCAAACTGAAAAACCATGCCGCAAGCCTTGGGCTGGCGATAGGAGCGGTAAATCCCAACCTGTTTCAAGAGGGCGAATATATGTTGGGCAGTGTGACCAATTCTAATCCTGTTATCCGCCGCAAGGCGACTGAACACCTGCTTGAATGTGTCGACATCGCCAAGGCGACGGGTTCGCGCGATTTGAGTTTGTGGTTCGCCGACGGCACCAATTATCCGGGCCAGGGCGACATCCGCAAACGTAAAGCGTGGATGTTCGAGGCGCTTGCCGAGATGTACAAAGCCATCACACCGCAGATGCGTATGCTGATCGAGTACAAGTTTTTTGAACCGGCCTTTTATCATACTGACCTGGCGGATTGGGGCATGGCCTATAACTATGCGGTAAAACTGGGCCCGCAAGCGAAAGTCCTTGTGGATACTGGACACCATGCGCCAGGTACAAACGTAGAACACATAGTGGCATATCTAATCGACGAGAAAAAATTGGGCGGATTCCATTTCAACAACCGGAAATACGCTGATGACGATTTAATCGTTGGCACCATAAACCCGTATGAATTGTTCCTGATTTTTTACCAGATATTGAGCGCGTCAAACGACTCAGATGCTGGTATCCGCCAAACCGTGGACAATATTGCCTATATGATAGATCAATCCCACAATATCGAACCGAAAATTCCTGCAATGATTCGTTCACTGCTGAACGTCCAAATCCAGTATGCCAAGGCACTGCTGGTCAACCATACCCAAGTGGAGGAGGCGCAGCAGCGTAATGATGTACTCGCAGCGGAGGAGGCGGTTCGCCGGGCCTTCGAATTCGATGTGACACCGCTGCTCCACGTCGTACGGGAAGAGCAAGGACTTCCCCTGGATCCAATGAAAGCCTTTTTGGCGAGCAATTATGGGAAAGATATTTTGGCGCGGGGCAAAGGTGGTGCCGGCTGGTGAGCATTCTCGCGTTTGATGTGGGGGCGAGCAGCGGCAGAGTGCTGCTTGGGCAGCTGACGGACCGCAAGATCGAAGTGGAAGAAATCCACCGCTTTTCCAATGACCCGGTGCAAGTGGGCGATCACCTGCATTGGGACATACTTCGCTTGTTCCATGAAATTAAACAAGGCCTGCTCAAGGCCAAGCAGCAAGGAATTTCCCCACAGAGCCTTGCTATAGACTCTTGGGCGGTAGATTTCGGCCTAATTGGCAAGAACGGGGAACTTCTCGGCAACCCTTACCATTATCGGGACCGGCACACGGATGGAGTAATGGAACGGCTTTTCGCCCTAATCCCCAAGTCTGAAATCTTCAAGCGCACGGGCATTCAGTTCCTTCCCTTCAATACCATTTACCAGCTGTATGCCTTAAGGCAAGCCGATTCTCCCCTGCTGCGGGAAGCGGACCATTTTCTGATGATTCCAGACCTTCTGCGCTACTTTCTGACCGGCGAAAAGTTAAGCGAATTTTCCAATGCCACGACAACTCAACTGTATAACCCAAGCTTAGGGCAGTGGGATACGGAACTGTTGCAAAACGTGGGCCTGCCCGAGGCGTGGTTTGGGACAGTAGTCCAACCTGGCGAAAGAGTGGGGAAGTTGCGTTCTTCCATCAGTGCCGAGCTTGGAGTTGGAGGCATCACGCTTTTTGCGGCCGCCGAGCATGATACGGGGTCAGCCGTAGCGGCGGTTCCCGCCCTAGAACACACGTTCGCATATGTTAGCTGCGGTACTTGGTCATTATTGGGAACGGAGGTGGACCAGCCCGTTATCAGTGACTTGGCGTTGGAATTGAATTTTACCAACGAGGGCGGCGTCGGCGGAAGATATCGCTTGCTGAAAAATATCATGGGGTTGTGGCTTCTGCAGGAGAGCAAACACGAATGGGACAGAACAGGAATTTGTTATGCGTTCCCAGAATTAACTATGATGGCGGAAAAGACACAGCCTTTAACCTCTTTTATCGATCCGGATGATCCGCTTTTTCTGCATCCAGGCGATATGCCCGCACGAATCCGGCAGTACTGCAGGCAAACCGCGCAGCAAATACCTGCGGAACCGGGAGAGATTGTCCGCTGCATTCTGGAAAGTCTGGCTTTGAAATACCGTTATGTACTGGAACTGACGGAACGTCTTTGCGGCCATGGGTTTTGTGGACTGCATATGGTAGGCGGCGGCATTCATAATACACTGCTGTGTCAATGGGCAGCGAACGCCAGCGGCAGACCGGTATGGGCAGGCCCGGCTGAAGCAAGCGCTATCGGCAACCTTGTTGTTCAGTGGCTGGCGCGAGGTGAATTTGCCGATATCTGGCAAGCGAGGCAGGTTATTTGGGAGTCGTTCCCGGTCGCCACCTATGAGCCGGAACAGCGGGAACAATGGGAGGATGCTTATGGCCGGTTCAGGCAAGTCACGGGGTTGGCTGAATAAAGTTTGGAAAGAGGTGGGCTGATGCTAGTTGCGGAACGGTACGAGAAAATTGTTCAGTTGGTGAACGAAAGACAAAGCGTTCGGGTTTCCGAATTAAGTGAGCTGTGTCAGGTGACGGAGGAAACGATAAGACGAGACCTGGACCGTCTGGAACAGGCTGGACGCTTACGCCGCACTCACGGAGGCGCAGTATACATCAAGGACCAGCAGCCGGAAACCCCGTATTTTGAACGGGAAGTTACGCATGCAGATGAAAAGAAGCGGATTGCACAGGCCGCTATCAAACTTATTCAGCCTAATGACCGGATCCTTCTGGACGCGAGCACAACCGCTTGGTATATGGCATCAAACCTGCCCGATATCCAGCTTACCGTGCTCACGAACTCCCTCAAGGTAGCAGCTGAACTAAGTACCAAAGAGAAAATTGAGGTCATCTCAACTGGGGGCTTGCTGGCAAAGAGATCCCTGTCCTTTGTCGGTCCTTTAGCAGAGCGGTCGCTGGACGCCTATCATGTGGATACAGTATTTCTGTCGTGCAAAGGCGTTCACCTGGAGCGGGGCATCAGCGAATCGAACGAACTGCAGGCACGAGTGAAGCAAAAAATGATCGGAATGGCCGATAAGGTCGTATTGCTGGCCGATTCAAGCAAGTTCGGGGCCCAGGCCTTCACTCGAGTAGCAGATTTGAATCAAGTGGATGTGATCATCACCGACCGCCTTATCTTACAGAACACGTTGGAGCGATTGGCGGACCGGTCAATATCTGTTGTCACAGTCTAAACTTTGAGCCAAACCTGGTTTGGCCCAATTTTCATTCGCGTTTGTGCCGCACCGAAGGGGCGGAATGGAGGTAAATATGACATTAGATCCGCAAGTGGAAGCGTTTTTAAAACAATTTAATAGCCGGAAAACCGCTAACCCGATCTTAACACTGCCGCCGGCTGAAGCAAGAAAGGCCATGACTGACACTATGCTGTCGCTAATGGTTGACAAAAATGGAATTGAATCGGTGAACGAAGTCAGGGACTTGGCGATTCTTTGTCCCGGGGAACCGGTTAGGGTCCGTCTGTATCAGCCAAAAGGAAAAGGGCCCCATCCCGCACTTGTTTTCTATCACGGCGGTGGATGGGCCATCGGAAGTCTGGACAGCAGTGACAGCGTTTGCCGAACTTTGTGCTCCCATGCGCAGTGCATTGTCGTTTCTGTGGATTATCGTTTGGCTCCAGAACATAAATTTCCTGCGGCCCTAGAAGATTGCTACAACGCCGTTCAATGGTTTTATGAACATGCGGCAGAATACGGAATTGACAGGGAACGAATTGCCGTCGGAGGAGAAAGCTCCGGAGGCAATCTTGCCGCTGCGGTTTGCATCCTGGCGCTGGAAAGAAATGCACCCCCGATCATTTATCAGCTGCTGATGATGCCCGCGACAGATCTGGCGCTTGCTTCGGAATCTGTCCAGCAATTCGGGGAAGGGTATTTCCTCACCCAAGAAGCTATGGAGGTTTTTGGAAAGTATTATATTAACTGCGAGGAAGATATCCTTAATCCGCTCGTTTCCCCACTACGAATCGAAAATCCGTCAAATCTGCCTCCAGGGCTCGTTATTACTGCGGAGTACGATCCACTAAGGGATGAAGGCGAAGCCTATGCTCATAAGCTTCGCGATGCCGGTGTGCCAATGGTCTGTAGACGCTATCAAGGTGCGATTCACGGTTTTACATCTTTGGTGAGCTTGGAACTCGGTAGGCAGGCGTTGCAAGAGACGGCCATTTCGCTGCGCGTTGCATTCGGTGACGACATCCAGGATAGCGCTCAAACTGCCTCGGTGTGATTTTGGCCAGACAGCAATTTTTTAACTCTCCAGGTAAGGAGAGTTTTTTTGTTGAGTTCTGATAGTCGGGTCAGACCCGAGTTCAGCACCGAAAAAAACAGTTTATACAGCGCTGGGGAAAATAAAGAAAAAAATAAACCACAATACCTTCTAGCTGCAGGATTTTCTTTGCTTTAGGTCGAATACAAACAAAAAACAACATTAACGGATATTTTCGGGTAAGTGAGCGATCTTAAAGCACCTACCAGAAATCAGGAAAAGGGGTACGCTTAATGCGGTCGGAATATCAGATCAAACAGGACATGGTTGAAGTGGGCAAAAGAATTTATCAACGTGGTTTTGTGGCATCAAACGACGGGAACATTAGTGTGCGAATAAGTGAAAACGAGGTTTTGACTACTCCAACCGGCATCAGTAAGGGGTTTATGTCACCTGACATGATCATTAAGGTTGATATGAACGGCAAAGTTCTTGCCGGCAAACTGGAACCCTCTACGGAATTGAAGATGCACTTGGACGTTTACAGAAACAGGCCTGATGTAAAGGCGGTAATACACGCTCATCCGCCAATCGCTACTGGTTTTGCAGTAGCCGGAATACCTTTGGACCGTTTTGTTTTGCCGGAGATCATTATTAGCCTGGGCACTATCCCAATCGTAAAGTACGGAACCCCGTCAACTGACGAAATACCTAATGCTGTACGCGAGTATCTGGACAGGCATGAAGCGTTCCTCCTCGCTAACCATGGCGCATTAACAGTTGGAACGGATCCATTTAACGCTTATTACAAAATGGAGTCAATGGAACTGTTTGCCCAAATCAGCTTGGCTGCCAGGCAATTAGGCAACGAGCGCGAACTGTCCGGACCTGAAGTGGACAAGCTGATGGAAGTACGCACTAAATTAGGGGTCGAGGGAAAACATCCAGGGTGTATGAATTGCGGCAAATGCACTTGTAAAGCTGAGACTGAACCTAAGGCGGCATCTCAACAGCCGGAAACGACTTTGGCTTTGGATGAGGGCCAGCTGACTCAAATTATCGCTGAAGTTGCTAAGAGTGTGATTGCCAAACTCAACCGGTAACCGAAGATAGGAGGTAACAAATGTGCAGCCAAGCAGTGGGATTAGTTGAAGTCCGGGGACTGGTTGCTGCTCTGGAGGTAGCCGATACTGCCGTGAAGACGGCGGATGTGAAGATTATCGGTTGCGAGCCCACAAAGGGCAGTGGTCTGGTAGTAGTTAAAATCCGCGGTGAAGTAGGGGCTGTTCAGTCAGCGATAAGCGCAGCCTGTGAGGCTGTAGCCAGATTAACGCCGGTTTACGCGTTGCGGGTTATTCCGAGACCGCATACGGAATTGGCAGAGAAGTTATAACGACCAACAAACATTTTGAGGAGGTAAACTAATGAGCGCTCTAGGTCTAATTGAAACAAAAGGACTGGTTGCCGCAATCGAGGCTGCCGATGCCATGCTCAAAGCGGCAAACGTTACCCTTGCCGGGACAGAAAAAATCGGCTCGGGTCTGGTAACCGTGATGGTGCGTGGTGAAGTTGGAGCAGTCAAAGCTGCTACGGAAGCGGGATCGGCAGCTGCCGAAAGAGTTGGTGAAGTTGTGGCGGTGCATGTGATTCCAAGGCCTCATACCGATGTGGAAAAGATCCTGCCTGCAAACAAAAGTGCTGCCAAGGGTAAGGGAGTTGAGTAATTATGACTGGTGAAGCTTTAGGCATGATTGAAACCAAAGGATTGGTGGCAGCCATTGAGGCGGCCGACGTGATGTTAAAGGCAGCAAGCGTAACTTTGGCCGGCTACGAAAAAGTTGGATCCGGCCTGGTAACGGTCATGGTAAGAGGAGATGTGGGCGCTATCAAAGCCGCAGTAGATGCCGGCGCGGAAGCAGCACAGCGACTGGGAGAATTGGTTGCGGTTCACGTTATTCCCAGGCCTCATAGCGATGTGGAAAGGCTCTTGCTGGATAACAAATTAGGTGGATAAGGAGTAGTAACCGGTGGAACAGGCAAAGTTGGTTGAGCTGATCACCAGGGAGGTTCTAACCCAGTTGGGAAGCTTCTCCAGGAGTTACACACATGCCAAACTGGTTTCGGTTCAGGTTTCAGTACGCCATCTTCACTTGGCGCAACCGGAAATAGACACTTTATTTGGCAAGAACTATCACCTAACCAAGCAGAGAGACTTGTACCAGCCTGGCGAGTTTGCCGCTGAAGAGGTAGTTACCTTGGTTGGCAGCAAACTCCGGTCCATCGCTAATGTCCGAGTGCTCGGTCCCGTGCGGCAGCGCACCCAGGTGGAGATATCCAGGACTGATGCAATTTCTTTAGGAATTGATGCTCCTGTGCGACGGTCCGGGGAACTGGACGGTTCGGCGGCTGTCACCTTAGTAGGCCCTAAAGGATCGATCACCTTGGCTGATTGCTGTATAGTTGCTAACCGTCACATTCATATCAGCACGGTTGAAGCACGACAATGGGATCTTCAGGCTGACGATGTCATTACTGTAAAAGTGCTGGGCAGCAAAAAAACGATATTCGGTGATGTCCAGGTGAGGGTAGGAGACAACTTCAAGCTTGTTATGCACATCGATACCGATGATGCGAATGCGGCAGATATTATCTGCGGCACCCAGGTTGAAATATTGGAGAAGGAGTGAACGCCGTGCAGGTTGGCCGGGTGGTGGGAACAGTAGTGGCAACCAGGAAGAGTCTAAGTCTCGTGGGTAAAAAACTATTGGTGGTCAAACCGCTTAATTGTCCTCCGGATAAGGTCCTCTCTATAGTAGCTGTTGATACGGTCGGCGCAGGTATTGGAGATACCGTACTTATTGTCACTGGCAGCGGCGCCAGAGCATCTGACAACCTGGACTCAGCTTCGGTAGACGCCGCCATCGTTGGTATAGTGGACTCTATGGAGGTTGCGGATAACGGTTCATAAAGTGGGGGACTTAGCCATGCAAATTAATGAGCACCAAATTGCTTCTATTGTCGAAAAGGTTTTAAGTGAATTCAAGGGCACGGGTAAAGCAGCCGGCACCAGCGCGCTTGAAACTTTTGGCGTTTTTCGCGATGTCGATACCGCCGCACAGGCGGCATTTGAGGCTCAGCGGGAATTGGCAAAGCTGAGTTTGGCTAAACGCGGTGAATTTATTGCCGCCATGCGTGATATCAGTATTTCCCATGCTGGAGCCTGGGCCCGTTTAGCCTGGGAATCGACGGGTATGGGGCGGGTCGCAGACAAAACGGCCAAGAATATTAATGCGGCACGTCTCACGCCGGGGATCGAAGACATAAAACCCTTAGCCGGCTCAGGTGATAATGGCTTGGTGCTGGTGGAGCGGGCTCCTTACGGGGTAATCGCTTCGATCGAACCCGCTACCCACCCTGCAGCCTGCCTGATTAACCACGCCATTGCCATGCTCGCCGGCGGCAACTCTGTCTTTTTCTTACCCCATCCCAAAGGGCTGCGGTGTGCTATTGCTGTGATTCAAGCTTTTAACAAGGCTATTATTGAATTAGGCGGTCCAGCCAACTTGCTGGTGGTACTGGAGGAGGTGAGGCTGGAAGATGTAGCTGCAGCCGCCAAACACCCCCTGATTGACCTGGTAGTCGCAACAGGGGGCCCGGCAGTAGTTGAGATTGCCTTGACCAGTGGTAAAAAGGGTATTGCTGCCGGTCCGGGGAATCCACCGGTAGTGGTTGACGAAACTGCAAACCTGGCCAAAGCGGCCAGAGACATAGTTGTAGGGGCGACTTTTGATAACAATGTCTTGTGCATCGCCGAAAAAGTAATTATTGCCGTCGATTGGATTGCGGATAAGTTAATGCTCGAATTGGAAAAACAGAGCTATCGGTTAAATGGCGGGGACGTGGAACGGTTAACACGTTTGGTGGTGGTGGATGGTCATATTAACGGCAAGTATGTAGGGAAAGATGCCGCCGTCATTCTAAGAGACTTGGGCATACAGGCAAGGGAAGAGACCAGAGCGATCCTGCTCGAGGTGGGGCCGGAGCACCCGTTGGTACAGTTGGAACAGATGATGCCGGTACTGCCTGTGGTGCGGGTCGGTACCTTTGAGGACGCTTTGGACTTGGCCCGAAAAGTCGAACATGGCTTCGGGCATACAGCCATGATTCATTCGAACGATATTGAGCGGATTACCCGCTTTACCCGGGCCATGAACACTACCATCGTAGTAGCCAATGCGCCGTCTGCAGCCGGCCTGGCGGTAGAGGGTGAAGGGGTTTATTCCCATACCATTGCCAGTCCCACCGGGGAAGGAGTTACAACTGCCCGGACATTCACCCGGGAAAGAAGACTGGCCGTAGGACGTTCCCTGCGCATAGTTTAAGGAGCGAGCAGCATGGATTTAGCCAGGCTTGTAGCACTGGTTCAGAGCGCGGGGGTAGTGGGAGCCGGAGGCGCCGGTTTTCCTACCCATGAAAAGATTAATCACCGCTGCGAAACTGTAATAATAAACGGGGCTGAATGCGAGCCATTGCTCCAGGTAGACCAGCAACTTCTGCAGCATCAGGCTGAATTGCTGGTCGATACACTGGAAACTCTGGTAGCTGCCACCGGGGCATCCCGCGGGATCTTTGCAGTTAAAGCCAAATACCGGGCGGCCCTGGAAAAGTTAGAGAGAGTATTGACCGGAAAAAACAGACTCGAGCTGTTTCTCTTGGAAGATTTTTATCCAGCCGGTGACGAGCATGTCCTCGTCTATGAGGTTCTGCAGCGGGCAGTTCCAGTTGGGGGGATTCCGCTCCAGGTTGGGGTAGTGGTCCTGAATGTCGAAACCTTGCTGAATGTAGCCATGGCCTGCCGGGATAAGCCTGTCACCCACAAACACGTGACCGTAACAGGGGCTGTAGCCAAGCCGGTCACCGTCCGTGTCCCCGTAGGTACCCCTGTAAAGACCATGCTTGAGCTCGCCGGAGGGGCTGCAGTCAGCAATTACCGGGTGCTGGAGGGCGGTCCTATGATGGGCAAGCTCTTACTCAATTTGGATCATGCCGTCAGCAAGACTACCAAAGGATTAATTGTATTACCCGCTTCCCACAGGTTATTGCGGTTAAAGCATGCGGATACACGACTGGTACTGAAAAGGGCCATGGCGGCCTGCTGCCAGTGTACCGCCTGTACCGATCTCTGTCCGAGGCACCTGCTTGGTCACAGCCTGGAACCACACCGGATACTGCGCAGTCTAAGCCATAACTATACCAATGATCCTACGGTTGTAGCGGCTGCCCGGCTTTGTACAGAATGCGGCGTCTGCGACATGTACGCCTGCCCCATGGACCTATCCCCAAGGTTACTAAATGCTGCAGTTAAGCAGGAGTTAGCAAAACACCGATTCCGTATGCCGCCTGGGACAGAACCACTGCCACATCCGGAACGCAGCCGGCGCAAGATTCCCGTTAAGAGGCTGGTCATCCGTCTCGGACTAAGCAGCTATCAACAAGCGGCCCCTTTTGCCAACAATCAGGTTGCGGTCGAGCGGGTGGTGTTGGAACTAAAGCAGCATGTGGGAGCCGCCTGCATCCCGCTGGTGCAACCCGGTGACAGGGTGGACGTTGGACAAGTAGTGGCTGAGGTGCCTGAAGGCAAGTTGGGCAGTACTATTCATGCCAGCATTGCGGGGAAGGTAACTCAGGTTACACCCAAGATAGTTATCGAGAGGTGAAGGCTGTGAAGCAAGCAATCGGTTTGCTGGAAATAAAAAGCATCGCCAGGGGTATGGTTGCTGCCGATGCCATGGTTAAGGCGGCGCAGGTTGAATTGCTCCAGGCTTCTGCAGTCTGCCCGGGAAAATTCCTGGTGCTGGTTGCCGGTGATGTTGGATCTGTGCAGAGTTCTTTGGAAACGGGCGCCGCAGCAGGTGAAGGCGTGGTTATCGACCAGTTTTTCCTCGCCAATGTGCATGAAGCAGTATTTCCCGCCCTCACGGCAACTTCGCCGGTTGAACCCAAAGGTTCTCTGGGAATTGTAGAGACCTTTTCCGCCGCTGCAGCGGTTGTGGCCGGGGACGTGGCGGCCAAGGCGGCCAAGGTAGATTTGCTGGAAATCAGACTTGCCCGGGGCATGGGCGGAAAATCCTTTATAACCATGTCCGGTGATGTTGCTTCCGTTACTTTCGCACTGGAAGCTGTTGAGAAAGCAATCGCCCCTGAGGGAATGCTGGTGGAGAAAGCTGTAATCCCTGCACCACACCGTGAACTGTGGCTGCAGATAATATGAGGGGAAATGCCGTGCTGATTTTGGTGGTGAATTGCGGAGGCTCCTCCATCAAGTACAAACTGATCCAGATGGACTCTGAGTTGATGCTGGCCTGGGGATGCTTGGAGAATATAGCTTCGGCTGAAGCGCTGCTTACCCATTATGGCCTAAACCATGCACCTGTGCGGCGGGAATTGCCCTACGTTGAGTACTCCGGAGGGTTAGACGAGATTTTAAAGCTGCTTGTTGACCCCCAATCTGGCGTTGTTGCGGATTACAACGCCATTGCGGCAGTGGGTCACCGGGTAGTCCATGCCGGCGAAGAGTTTCGCGGCCCGGTGTTAATTGATGAAAAGGTTATGGCTGCATTAACCCGGTGTATTGAACTGGCGCCCTTGCACAATCCTGCCAATATCATGGGAATCAGGGCGTGCCAAAAGTTAATGCCCGCTAAGCCCCAGGTTGCAGTTTTTGACAATGCCTTTCACCGGGAGATACCTGATTATGTCTATATCTACGGTTTGCCGTACGAGTATTACGAAAAGTATGGGGTGAGGAGATACGGTTTTCACGGTATCTCTTTTGCGTATATGGCGGCTAGGACCGAGGAATTGTTAGGAATTGACCTGCGGCAGAAGCGGGCAGTTTTCTTGATGCTGGGCAGCGGCTGTACTGCCAACGCTTTTGCCTTCGGCAAGTCGTTGGACGTCTCGACCGGGTTTACCCCTAATGAAGGCCTGATTCAGTCCAGCCGCAGTGGCGATGTAGACGCGGCAGCCATCAGTTTCATTATGCGTAAGGAAGGGCTGGCGCCTGATGAATTGGACGATGTCCTTTACCGGCAAAGCGGGTGGCTGGGGATCTCCGGTGTGAGCAAAGATTTCAGGGCGGTTGAACAAGCCGCCCATGCAGGCAATCCCCGGGCGCGTCTGGCCATCGATGCCTTTGTCTATCGTGCTAAAAAGTATGTGGGCGCCTATGCAGCTGCCATGGGCGGACTGGATCTTTTGGTGTTCGCCGGCGGGGTAGGAGAAAAGAGCCATGAGGTAAGACAGGCGATTTGTCTCGGTTTGGAGTTTTTGGGAATTAGGTTGGATTCTAACCTAAATGCTGGTCTTAACGGTGAAGGCCTGATTTCAGACCATGCTGCAGCTGCTCCTGTACTCGTGGTTAACAGCAATGAAGAAATTTATATTGCCCGGGAGACCCAAAAGACCTTAGCGCAGGGTAAAATGGGTTATAAATATCTTGCTGATGCAGGGGGCTGTGGAGAAAATGAGAGATACCGAACGTCTCTATGCCGAGTTTCGCCAAAAGGCTGAAGCCGTATCCGCTCAGGTTTACCGGGCAGGTACAGGTGATGAGGCGGGTATTCTGGTGGGAAACTTGCTTGCCGGTTTGGGCAGCAAGAAAATAGTGATCAGTCATGCCGGTATATCGCGCCAAGCCAAGCTTGAGCAGGTACTTACGGATATGGGGCTGGAAGTGCACAGCGCCAAGCTTCGTTTGCAGGCCCCACTCGCTGACGCCGGTATTTCGCAAGTGGAGATGGCTGTAGCGGAGACTGGCAGTTTGATTGGGGATGCTAGCAACGTTGAGGACAGGCTGGTTTCCACCCTGCCTCTGGTTCACATAGCGCTGGTTTCTACCGGAGGGCTGAAAGCAACTCTGGCTGAGGCCCTGGTTGCTCTGCGTGAGGGTGGTGTTCCGGGCCAGATCAATTTTATCACCGGTCCCAGCCGCACCAGCGATATTGAAAGGGTTTTGACGATTGGCGTGCATGGTCCGGAAAAGCTGATAATTGTTTTTGTTGACCAGGAGGGCCAGGGAAATGGCTGAGAGAGATTTCAGGCAGCAGATACAGCATGTTCTGGAGAACCAAGTACTGCGCAAAGCGCTCGGCTCTTTTGGCGAGTCCTATACAGAGGCCCGGGAAAAAGCCTATGCCGGCTATGACTTTGAACAGCTGCGCGGTGAAGTTGCCCGGATAAAAGCTTATGCCGCTGAACACATGGCAGAGATGGCCCAACAGTTTACAGCAGCTGCCACTGCCAGGGGGGCTAAGGTCTATCACGCTAAAACCGGGGATGAGGCCAAACAGTACATTCTAGACCTGGCCGAGCGGTGCGGGGTAAAAAACATCGTCAAGTCGAAGTCCATGGCCACTGAAGAGATTGGCCTTAATGAGGCTCTCCTGCGGAAGGGTATAGACGTTCAGGAGACGGATCTTGGCGAATGGATTCTGCAGCTTGCCCACCAGCGCCCTTCCCATATGGTTATGCCGGCAATTCATATGACCAGGGAACAGGTTGCTGACGTATTTACCGAAAACTTAGGCGAAAAGAATGAACCGGATATTGCGGCCCTGGTAAAAACAGCTCGTAAAGAACTGCGCAGCAAATTCCTGGCAGCCGATATGGGTATTTCCGGCGCCAATATAGCTGTTGCCGAAACCGGCACCCTGGTGATGTTGACCAACGAGGGCAACGGCAGACTCACCGCCACCTTACCCAGGGTGCATGTATTCTTGGTAGGCTTGGAGAAGTTTGCAGCTAAATTCGAGGATATCCTTCCAATCCTGCAGACCTTGCCGAGAAGCGCCACGGCCCAGCAGATTACCAGCTACGTGAGCATGATTACCGGGCCTACCCCTGCTTATATTAATGAGTTGGAAACCGGCCCCAAGGAGTTTCATATTGTCTTACTGGACAACGGCCGGAGCGCCATGTATGCGGACCGGAAATTCAAACAGGCATTGCAGTGCATCCGCTGCGGTTCATGCCTGAATGTATGCCCTGCCTACCAACTTTTGGGCGGCCATGTTTACGGGCATATCTATACCGGGGGTATAGGCACGATCCTGACGGCTTTTACGCAAGGACTGGAAGCAAGCGGCGAGATTCAAAACCTTTGCCTTCAGTGCGGCAAGTGTGCTGAAGTGTGTCCGGGCGAGTTGGACATTCCGGCAATGATTTTGGAACTGCGCAACCGCATAGGACAGCAAAAGGGATTGCCCTACATCCAGAAAATCGCCTTGGGTGTAGTATCCAACCGGCGTTTGTTCCATTCACTGTTGAAAATAGCCGCTAAAGCCCAAAAGCCTTTTGCGGCAGGGAGAATGATCCGGCATTTGCCCTTGTTTACTGCCAACCTGACTGGGGGCATGAACCTTCCGGCCATAGCCGATGTGCCTTTGCGTGACAGTATAGCGAAAATTAATCAGGCTGTCTCTGAGCCCAAGGGGAGGGCAGCCCTGTTTGCGGGATGTCTGATCGATTTTTGTTATCCGGAAATAGGGGAAAGTGTGGTCAAGGTGTTGAACAGCAAAGGGGTCGTAGTGGAATTTCCGGATGCCCAATCCTGCTGCGGCGCTCCTGCCAACTACATGGGAGACCGGGGCAATGCGGTGAAGCTCGCCAAACAGAACATTGAGGCCTTCGCGGCAAGCGGCGCTGAGTATATCGTCAGCGCCTGCCCGACTTGTACCCATATGTTGGCGCACGAGTTTGTCGAATTGTTGAAGGATAATCCGGCTTGGGCAGATAAGGCCAAGCGGTTCGCGGCAAAGGTAACGGATTTTTCCCAACTTGTGCACGCACTGGGTGGGATACAGGCCGGTAAGGGTGAGAACTTCCGTACCACTTATCATGACTCTTGCCATCTCAAGCGTTCGCTCGGCGTATTTAGAGAACCGCGGCAACTGTTAGTTTCGGCTGGAGCAGAATTGGTTGAGATGAAGGAGTCAGACCGCTGCTGCGGTTTTGCCGGATCTTATTCTGTAAAATTTCCGGAGATTTCGGCGCCGATATTGGAGCGCAAACTCAAGAACATTGCAGAAAGCGGTGCTGAAAACGTCTGCATGGACTGTCCGGGTTGCCTTATGCAAATTTCGCGGGGCCTGAACGCACAAGGAATTCAAATTAAAGCTAAGCATACTGCTCAGATTCTGGCAGAACGGCTGGCAGATCCCGGCGGTGGTGAAGAAACCACGCAATCAAGCTCCACCTGGGACTGATAGTAAGTATTAAACAATGTACCAAAGCTAATTGGGGCTGACAAAAACGGGCTTCTCCAAGCATGTTCTGCTTAGAGAAGCCCGAGTTATGCGGGGGGCGTTCACTCGTTGAGAAGCGTTGTTTGGCGGGTCACCGTTACTCTTGGGTTGGGCCTGGCGGCCGACCGACAAACCAGTAAATTACGAGCGAAATCAGGGCGGGGAGAGCAGCCCCGAGGTACATAACGCTGTAACCGGCGGCTTGCGCCACGGCCCCCCACAGGATGGAACCGACCCCGATACCCAGGTCAAAGCCGGTATAGAAGGTGCCGTTGGCCGCTCCCCGGCGGTTGGGCTGCACGTGCATCACGGCCATGGCCTGCAGGCTTGGCTGCACCGCGCCGAAGCCGATGCCGTAGACAACTCCGGCTACCAGGAACCAGGCCAGGGCCTGGGCCCGAAAGAGAATCAGCATGGTAATCAGCACCGCGATAATGCCTGGTATGACGGCCAGGTCGAACCCCTTTTTGTCTGCCAGCCGTCCGAATACCGGCCGGGCCACCATCAGGCTTATAGCATACACGGTAAAAAAGGAACCTATATTGGATATGCCCAGTTTGGCGGCGTACAGGGCCAGGAAAGAAACCACAGCACCGTAGGTCATGGTGACGAAGAAAATCACGAAAGTCGGGCGGAAGGCGCTCTTTTCCAGCAGGGCAGGTTTGGGTTCACGGGCTTCTTTGGGGACAGACTTTTTGACTTGGTGGTAGTTGATTGCCAGGGCCAGCAGGGCGGAGACCGCCACCATTGCGGCCGAAGTGAGAAACAAGTAAGTGAAGCTATAGGCGCTGACCATGTACAACCCCACGGCGGGGGCCAGGGCCATGGCCAGGGTCCCGGTCAGGCCAAAATACCCCATGCCCTCGCCCAGCCTGGATTTGGGGATAATGTCGGAAGCGACCGTGCTGACAGCTGTGCTGGAGGAGCCCCAGCCGAAGCCGTGGATGAAGCGGAACAACAGCAATACGGCCACCGTAGGCACCCAGATATAGGCCAAAACGGTGAGGATAAAGATTGCCAGACCTGCCAGAAACACTCCCTTGCGTCCGTAAAGATCCGCAGTCCGTCCGGCAAAGGGGCGGATCAGTACGGAGGAAACTGTAAAAATGCCAATCACCAGCCCGGCCATGGCTTCATTGCCGCCGAGCCTTTTGGCGTATATGGGAAGGGTGGGCAGGAGCATCTGGAAGCCGATGAACAGGAAAGTGTTGACGAGGGTGATTAGGATGAAGTCTTTGCTCCAAAGCTTCTCCAGGGACTCCTTAGGCCTTGTGCTCATAGGCTGTGCTCCTTCCGTTGGCGCCAAGGCACCTTTCTATCATCACATATTAGCTTATCTTTCTAGCTATTCCGAAAACTTCCTGCCAGGCGGGCAGATTTCCCAACCAGCGAAAAGGGGCAGCGGATACCTGTGCCCAGTGTAAAAAATACCCTTGCGTAGTTTGTGAGCAGCTGAGAATACTAGCTTTAGCATCCATACCAGAATTGAAAACTCCGATATTCAGGGTAAATGAGCCCGAAGGGGACTGCCTGTACCGCCATGCCGAAATGTGGTAAAGTTTAAGCAGGAAATAAGCTTCGATGGCTGCAAGTGCATGATAAATGGAGTGGTTAGGTTGAAGGAACTCTTTTCGGTGGTAACAGTGGAAGAGGCCCGGGAGCTGATCAGCGGGGTACTGCCCGATAGCTGGCTGCCTGCCGAGGAGGTGGAACTCCTGAACGCTTTCGGCAGACGCTTGGCCTCAGACATCTATGCTCCGGAGGATTTGCCTCCCTTCAGCCGTTCCAGCGTGGACGGTTACGCCGTGCGGGCCCGGGACACTTTCGGGGCAACGGAAAGCATGCCTGGCTTTCTCAATGTCAGCGGTGAAGTCGAAATGGGACAAGCTGCCAGGCTGGAAATGCAGGCAGGGGGGGCGGTCTGGATTCCCACCGGGGGCATGCTGCCCCCAGGCGCTGATGCGGCGGTGATGGTAGAGCACACGGAAGATGTGGGAGGGGGGCTTATCACTGTCCACCGCCCGGTGACAGTGGGTGAAAACATCATCAGCCGGGGTGAGGACTGCAGGGCGGGCCAACTTGTCCTGGCAGAGGACGCCAGGCTCCGGCCGGCGGAAATCGGTCTGCTGGCAGGTCTCGGCTTCACCCGGGTAAGGGTAGCTGCTTTGGCCCGGGTGGGGATTATCTCCACCGGGGATGAAATTGTACCGCCAGGTGAGAGCCCCGCAGCGGGCCAGATCAGGGATGTTAATACCTATGCCCTGGCGGCCCAGGTATCCGAGTCCGGGGGACTTCCTGTCTGTTACGGTGTGGTCAAGGATGCAGCCTCTGAACTGGCCCGGGTTTTGGACAAGGCTCTGGCGGAGACAGACCTGGTCTTGATTTCCGGCGGCAGTTCTGTAGGCGTGCGGGACATGACAGCTGAGGTTCTGGCCCAAGGAAAGCCGGGAGTCTTGTTTCACGGCATTGCAATCCGGCCCGGTAAACCGACCCTGGGCGCCTTGATAGACGGCAGGCCGGTCATTGGTCTGCCGGGCCACCCCGCCTCTGCTATGGTGGTGTTCAAGGCTCTGGTGGCGCCCCTTTTGGCTTGGGGTTCTTACAGTCTGGCCCGGGCCAAAGCTGAGTTTCCGGTTCAGGCAATTCTGACTCAAAGCCTTTCTTCCGGCCCCGGCAGGGAAGATTATGTCCGGGTCAAACTGGTAGAGGAGGGAGATAATATTCTGGCTGTGCCTGTCTTGGGCAAATCAGGCCTGGTTTCCACCTTGGTGGAGGCAGACGGCATGCTGCGCATACCCCTGAGCAAAGAGGGATTAAACGGGGGCTCCCCGGTTAAGGTTAGCAGGTTGTAGAAAGGGGGCGGCAGGTTGCTGCAGCAAAGATTCATCGACAACATTCCTCTTGCCCAGGTCAGGGAAGAATATGAGGCAGTCCTGCGGGACGCGGGGGCTTTGAAATTGACCGAACCGGAAATCGTACCAGTTGACCAAGCCTTGGACAGGGTAACGCATGCGGCGGTGAGAGCCAGGATATGTTCACCCCACTACCACGCTTCCGCCATGGACGGCTTCGCCGTGCAGGCGTCCAGGACTTTTGGCGCCTCCGAGACAACCCCGCTCAGGCTGGAATTGGACAGGGAGGCAGTGGTGGTGGATACCGGCGACCCGCTGCCGGACGGATTTGACGCCGTAATCCGGGTGGAAGACGTAAGCTCCGCGGCGGAGGGAAGGATC
>JAJYNB010000343.1 GCA_021786555.1 Bacillota bacterium
AAATATTTAATCTGCCGGGATTGTGATATTGACTTGAATAAAAATTACTCAAGGACTGTCCGATTTCCACCCCGGGAATTCCCAGGGCCCATGCTGCACCCACCGCTGCCAAAATATTTTGGATATTGTGGGCGGCTTTTCCCTCCAGAGTCGCAGGAAAACTCTTTACATTGCCAACTCTTACTACTTCGTTGCCGCTGGCAACAATTACTTTACCCCTTTTTACAAAAACTGCCGTTCCCCCTGCGCCCAGGTGCTGCTTAATCACTGGGTTTTCTGCAGCCATGCTGAAGAAAATTACTTTCCCTTTGGTATGCAGGGCCATCTTGCTAACATAGGCGTCATCCGCATTCAAGACTACAAAGCTGTGTTTGCGAACGGATTCCGCCACAACGGATTTTACCTGGGCCAAATCCTCCAGATTTTCAATGCCGTACTGGCCAAAATGGTCTTCACTTATATTGGTTATTACGGCCACGTCAGCGAAGTCATATCCCAGACCCGCCCGTAGAATGCCGCCGCGGGCTGTCTCCAATACCGCAGCCTCTACTCCGGGGTGGCGAAGGATAGTCCTGGCGCTGGACGGACCGGTTGTGTCCCCTTCAACTATGCGCTTGGAACCAATCCAGATACCGTCAGAGTTGGCCGTTCCCACAACCAAACTACGCTGCCGTAAGATGTGGGCCACCATCCGGCTGGTAGTGGTTTTACCGTTGGTGCCCGTCACCGATACCACTGGAATGCGCACCGGAACCCCGACCGGAAACAAGTAGTCAACAACTGCTTCTGCCACCTGTCGTGGTTTCCCCTGGTAGGGGTAATGATGCATCCGGATTCCCGGAGCGGCGTTTACTTCGATTATGGCGCTGGATTTCTTGTCAAAGGGCAAGCTAATGTCCTGTGTGACCAGATCCACTCCGGCCACGTCCAGACCGACAATTTGCGCGGCTAAGACCGCAGTTTCCAGCTGGCTGGGGTGAGTTTCGTCCGTGACATCTATAGCGACGCCGCCGGTGCTCAAATTGGCATTTTCTCTCAAACAAACCATTTCACCCTGTGACGGTATTGAAGCCAGAGAATAACCGTTCTTGGCAAGCACCAGCAGAACCACCGGGTCAACTTTCAGCTTGGTCAGAGAAAGCTCATGGCCTTCACCGCGCCTGGAGTCTTTATTCATCTCCTCAATCAGCTGCAATATGGTCCTTTTTCCATCACCGGTTACTTGGGCCGGCAGGCGTTCCGCTACCGCCTCCACTTTGCCCCCTACTACTGTCAGCCGGTAATGCTTGCCGACAATGTATTTTTCCACGATTACCCGGTCACTGTACTGGGAAGCCACATTAAAGGCAGTTCTAATCTCTGCGTTGGTTTTGAGGTTTAAAGCTACCCCTTTTCCCTGGTTGCCATTGCTCGGTTTTATGGCTACCGGTGTACCGATTGACCTGGCAAGGGAAAGCGCCTGTTCAACCGTTTCAGCCAAGGCGCCTACGGGAACAGAAATGCCCATCTCGGCCAGCAGTTCCTTGGTGAGGGTTTTGTCACCGGCAATATCAACTCCAATACACCCGGTATTGGCGGTAATGGTAGCTTCTATTTTTTTTTGGTACTTGCCGTACCCCAATTGGAGCAGACTGCCCTGCCCCAGCCTTATAACAGGAATACCCCGTTTTTTGCATGCTTCAACAATAGCCTTTGTGCTAGGCCCCAACTCGCCCCTCATTGTTTCTCTGCTGATCAGCGCTAATTCCCGCTCCAGGGAAACCTCCTCTTGGGCGAGTAAACCTGTTACCAAAGCTACTGCGGCACGGGCCGCCTGCAGGGCTCCTTCCTTGGCCTCATATTCCATGACAATCTCATACAGCCCTGGTTCCATCGTGCCCAAAGTTTTGCCGTAGACCACCTTTTGTCCCGACAAATTCATTAATTCCAAGGCCACATGCTCTACCACGTGACCCAACAATGTTCCTTCCTGCAGCCGTTCCACAAACCCGCCAGGCTTGCCCCGGGAGCAGTAATGGTCTTTTAAAGAAGGAATAAGAGAGAGAAGCCTGTCTATAAAGCCCCCTAAATCGCTGGTATAAACTTCTGTCCATTCACCTAAATGCAAAAACATTTTGATTACCGGCCTTGAGGAAAAAACATTGGCGCCTTCCAAAGCCAGCATTGAGCGAATCTCCATTGCTGTCCCCCTTTAAATCAAAAAAGCCTTACCTTGGTATTGTGTACCAAAACCTGCCACCCTATTCCTTATTGGGGGGGCAACAGCAAACACCGCTCCCGTACGTCAAAACCAAATCCTGCTGGAAGCACATGCAAGACAACATCTGCCAGGGCCAGAGGATGTCTTGGCCCGGTTTCACTGGCATTGCTGAAGGTTATTTTTTCTCCGTCAACAATTGTTACGGTTTGGGAGCCGATGACCTCAAACCGGCTTGAACCGTTAACAAGGATAGCCGTATCCTCATCAATGCCGACGCCAAGATAGTGAGGATTTTGGGCTATAACCGCCAGCAGCCTGCCTATACGCCCTCTTTGGGCAAAATGCTGGTCTATAACGACCTCGTTAAGCAATGCCATTCCCGGCGCCATGCTTAGGGAATCCTTCTTGGGAGTTTCATCATTTGATCCCCCTACAATCATGGTACTGCTCATAACCGAGGCCCCTGCGCTGGTACCGGCTATGGTTACGCCCTGCCGATACAGGTGGTGCAAAGTCCTGTCCACCTTTGTGCCTCCCAGTGTCCCGGTTATCTTTAGTTGGTCTCCACCGGTAAAAAAGACTCCCGTGGCACTCTTCAGTTTTTCAATAGTCTCATCCCTGTTAGCCACCTCCCGGTCCGGGATGTCCAACACGTCAACACTGGCTGCTCCTAAACGATTGAATAATTCAAAGTAGTTCTTGCCGACCCGCTGCGGTTCATCCGTGGCGGAAGTCATGACAATAATTCGTCCACCCCGGGATAGTTCTACAAACTTTTTTAAAATTACGCAATCATTGGTTTTGTCCTCTGCTCCACCGATAACCATCAGGGTACCATTGCCTTCTTGCATATCTTACCTCCTCTACCCCAACTTATTGTTGAAAAGTGCCTGGTTTTTTATGCACGAGAGAAACCACTTTCCCCTAATGGTAATAGAATGTATTAATGGATATAATTTCCTTTGACAGGGGATGGGGAATTTGAGTTCACCCAAATCCACAGCTATGATGAGAGTTTATGTAGACCTTAAGAACGCTGACCTGCTCCTCTATCAGGACGACCAACTGGTCCGCCGTTACCCGGTTTTAGACTTAAGGGAGAGTTTGACAACGGGAAAATTTTCCATCGCGGAAAAAATTATTAATCCGGAACCCAACCTTGGTACCCGCTGGCTGGGGCTAAACAAACTCCCCCTGGGCATCCATGGCGTAGCGCTCGATAACGTTCCACAACACTGTGTTGGAATCCGCCTTGGCAATACTCATTTGGAAGACCTCTATGCCCTCATACCCTTGGGCACTCAAGTTGAAATTACCAAGACGCCTCGTGATTTTCAAACCGTCTCCCTGCCAAACCAGTTCGGTCGTTTTCCTGCTACTCCCTTGGCCTTTCCCGTTGTCCCCGGGCCGCGCTCCTATATTGTCCAAAGGGGCGATACCATTTGGAAACTTTCCCGCCGTTTCAAAATCCCTATGGAAAGCATCCTGGCGGCAAATCTTCTTCCTGACCCCAACCGGCTTGAACCAGGGCAAATAATCAATATACCCTTACCCTGGCCCAAAAAGTAATCTGCCAGCCTGGATGCAGGCTGGCAGGTTTCGGGTTCCTTTCACTAATAGGGAGACCTGGGATACCCAAGCCTTAGTTGTCCTCTTGTCTCAATTCCCCCAACCCCGTCCGTGCCTGTCACCGTGTTATCTATGATATCCTTTAACGACACAGTCTCATAAATAGGTGTCAGCGCTACCCGTTCAACAATAAATACCGGGTCAAAGGCATGGATGAAGACCCGTTTGGGGGAACTGGCAAAGTTTGCTCCCGCCTGAAGTATGGATTCATAATGGGACTGGCAGGCCCCGGCAAAAATCACAAGGCTGTCTCTATTGGGTTCAAAAGTTCTGGCCTTGGCTACCGACTCCACAAAATATCGCGAACTGCGATAGCTGTCAAGGCTGGAGAAATCTTTGCATCCTCTAAGTAATCCATCATGACCGGTAAGCACCAAGATATCTGTAGGATTTTCTTTGAGAATCTGCAGTATAACCTTTGGCTGTTCGTGTTCCGGGTAGCATATACCCTTCGCAGCAATATTTAACTGGCGGTAAGTTTTTAGACACTCATCAAGGTACTCTTCGTCTCCGTCAAGGTGAAGAACTCTTCCCGGCACTTCGAAAAACTCGCCAAAATGTGCCTTATCCTTTCTCAGGGGGCCTGGGTCCCTGGACCTGGACTGGACCACTTTCTTTATTCTGTCGTGGGTTATACGCATGTACCGTTTACTGTACTCGTATACCTGCCTTTGCCCAACGGTCTCCAGATCGTTAATCGGCGCATCTGCTAACAACCGCACATTAAACCCCTTTAAAAGGGCTATTTCCTGTCCACTGCCGTCGACTCCTAACCCTGTGATTTTAAAATATACATCTCCCCCGTAAGACCTACGTGATACCACATCCCCCGGTTTGCAAGAAGGCATACGCTCCCCCCCTTTGCCCATGGCTGTTATATTGTATGCGTTCGCCTAGAATATGGCATATAATATCCTGAACCTCTTAGCAAAGGTGGGAAAGGCCGTGTATTTTGCCGTGGTGCCCGCCCAAAACGAAGCAGGCCGAATTGGCATAGTCCTGGCCAATTTGCTCAGGCTTTCCTTTCACTCAGTTATACCGGTAATCAATGGGTGCACCGATGCAACCCTGCAGGAGGTTCTGGCAATCCGGGACTCCAGGCTTAAGCCCATCTACTTTACTGAGTCTCTTGGCATTGATGTTCCTCGAGCTGTGGGTGCCTGCTATGCCCTTTGTAAAGGGGCCCAAGGAGTAGTTTTTGTAGATGGTGACATGACCGGTGATTTTCAAAGCCACTTGGCCTGTATACTTGGCGCTTTGGGGCAAGGAATAGACCTGGCTTTGGTTAATTGTTACCCTTATATCACCAACAGGCAAAAACTTGCCGCCACGGTCCTGCACTTCCGTGGACGCCTGAACAGGGAACTGGGCTTGTTTAAAGACCTGGGACTTGCTTCCCCGACCCACGGTCCCCATGGGGTTTCCAGGAAACTTCTGGAGTTAGTTAGTGTGCAGGATCTGGCCGCTCCTCCCATGGTTTTGGCCAGCGCAAAAAAAAACAACCTTAACATCAAAGTTGTAACTTCCATACCCCATTCCCTTTTAAGCTCACCCGTGAGGCAGCGCGGGCATGCCCGTAAAGTAGCCCACACCATAATCGGGGACTGCCTGCAGGCCCTGGCCTTCGCCAGAGATACCGGAATGTCCCGTACTTTCGGCAAGCACTGTTTCGATGGTTATAATTCCTGCCGGCGTTTTGACCTATTGTCTAATTGGCAGTACAGATGTGCAGCCCTGCTTGGCCCGGGCACAACAGGTCTGCCAGCCGGGAATCTCACTGGGTTTCCAGGGCCTGGGACAAGCGGATAAAGTCATTCAGACTTAACGTCTCCGCTCTTGCCTGAGGCGGGATACCGAGACTTTCTACGACGCTTGTAACATCTTCCTTCTTCAAATTAAGTCCTTGACAAAGAGAATTGACCAGCGTTTTTCTTCTTTGGCCAAAGGCTCCTTTTACGGTCCGGAAGAAAGCCTCTTCCTGGTCAGCCTCGATTAAAGGCTGGGACAACATATCCAGCCGAATCACCGCAGAATTAACTTTAGGCTGCGGTATAAAAGCTGAGGCAGGAACAGTGCATAAGAGCCTGGCCTGGCAGAAAACCTGTACTGCCACTGACAGGATGCCATAGTCCTTTTTGCCGGGTGCTGCAGTAATGCGGCCGGCAACTTCCTGCTGTACCATGAAAGTCATACTCTCAAAATACCTCCGCTGTGCGAGAAAACGTCTGATCAGCGGAGAAGTAATGTAGTAGGGAAGGTTGGCAATCAGTTTGACTCTCCCTGGGGACTCTAACGTTCCAGCGTCAAAGTCCAAAGCATCACCATGGATTATTTCTACATGTTTGCTCTGTTTAAATTCGTCCCTCAATACATCACAGAGAACTCCATCCAACTCCACAGCCCAAACATGGCCTGCGTGCTTCACCAGTGCTCTGGTCAAAGCGCCTGTTCCGGGTCCGATTTCCAACACGGCTTGTTCCTGCCCTAATCCGCTGCCCTCTACGATCTCGGAGATGACAGCGTCATCAATCAGGAAATTTTGCCCCAGGCTCTTTTTCGCTCTGAGTTCGTATTTTTTTAGGATTCGCCGAGTATAAGCTAGCGCTGTCTCCAAAACCTACCCCCCGATCTCTGTAACAGCTGCGGAAAGTTCCTCAAATCTTATACCCTGATGATTCACGCGGTTGAGAAACTGCTTGGCGTTGGTATCCCCTATTCCCAGTAGATTTCCCGCCTTTCTCCGCCGCTCATCAGCCCCGGGCGTCCCTGTAAGACCCAGAATCCAAAGGTCCTTGATGCCGAGGGCTGTCCCTTGCCTGGCATCCACCGCATGAGCACGAGCAAACTTCAAGGCGTACCTGATTGCTTCAGGTGTGGCGTTTTCAATGCCTATATTATTGCCCTTTCGCCCCTCAGCTTGGGGCAGGTATGCGTGCTTGCAGCCTGAGACCAGCGTATGCAGCCGCCTGCGGATCATGCTGCCGGCGCTGTCAGGGTCAGTGAAAATTATTACCCCGGTCCGATTTGCCGCCGCTTGCAGAACTTCGCTCAAACCCCTGCTGAAACCATATCCGCCAGTACATATTACCTCAGCATCCACTGCTTTTTTCACAGCGGAAATATCGTCTTTGCCTTCAACCACAATCAACTCATCGATGCGCATTCTTTTTCCTCATTGACTCGTAATTTTTTCGCCGTCCATAAGCATTCATTTTACTAGTATACCAGAATCTTGATTACTTTCTACCCTCCGCCTTTAGCAACAGCAGGCCGGACAATTGAAAACCCGGGGATTACCCCGGGTGAAGATTTTTTACTTGGCTTTGTTCGTACCGTAGGCTGCTTTGACGGAAGCCCACAGGCCCGGGTCTTCCATCCCCATCCGCCAGACAGCAATACCGTGCAAATTATGCTTTTTGGCATAACTCAGCTTGGCGTCCATGGCTTGCTTGTTTTCCAAATAAACCTCATGCCTTCCGGTATTATCGGTATAGGTGTAATGGGCAGCCTCATTTTCCGCGTCATACAGCATTGGAACTCCCTTGGCCTTTGCCTGTTTTTGCGCTTGGTCAAAGGTTAAATATGCTGGAACAGTCGGCTTGGTAGAAGCCCAGTCAAAAGCGTACACAGGGATGCCTTGAACGATTTTTTCCGGCGGAATCTTGGTTACCGCGAAGGAAATTACCCGGTCAACCCAGGAATGGGAAGCTATAGGTCCGGCGGTGGTGCCCAAGCCATGCTCATCATAGGTCATCAGCACTACCTGGTCTGCCCCTTTTCCGATTTCACTGTAATCATAGGCGCCTGACCAGAGGTCAGCTGGATAATCAATAAATTTGGCCGGCACGGACACATTGAGCACCTTGTCCTTAGCTCTTAATGCGGTCCCCAAGTCCTTGACAAAGGTGCTGAAGCTGCCCCTGTCCTGGGGTGGAACTTTTTCGATGTCTAACGCTATACCGTCCCAACCCTGAGTTGTAGCGAGTTTAACAAGATTTTGGCTAAATTTGGTCCTTATCCCCGGGTTCGCCAGTACATTGTGGGCCACTCCAGGGGAAAAGCCCTGGCCGCCGGGCACCAGGTTGTGTATTACGGCATAGACCTTGGCGTTCTTCTTTTTAGCCAAATTTTTTGCATCCTGGTCCTGTTTGCCAGAGTTCTTGATGTTGCCGTTCGCGTCAAAACTGTACCAGAAGAACGACACCTCGTCCAGCAGATCTGCGTGGGCACTTAAGCTTTGTTTAGAACTTGGTATGGGCCCCTCTCCTTCAACATAGAACCCCATAACAACCCGCTTGTCCTTTCCTAGGATATCAGGCCTGGTCTGGTCAGCTTCAGCTTTCTCCGGCCCCGTTTGACCTTGCATGGTAGTATCCGGCGGTTTGGGCGCGGTAGGAGCGCAGCCCGCCATCAAAGTGACAATAAAAAACAAGGTCAAGACAATTGCCAGTACCTTTTTCATCAACACCAACTCCTTGGCTTGTTTAACTTGACCTTATTTTTTACCTTTTTATCCTGGCTTATGTATTTACTTAAAGTATTCAGAATTCAGGAGTCAGAATTCTGAATCATTCAAGCTGATAAAACGCTCTGTCATTCTGACTCCTGACTCCTGACTCCTGGTTATTTTAAGCCTGCCAGATAATTAATGATTCCCGCAGCAATTGCATTTGCCAACTGATCCTGATAGGAATTCTGCAGAAGTTTTCTCCGGTCGACCGGATTTGATAAATATCCTAGTTCTACAATAATCGCAGCGACTTTTGTGTTCCGGGTTAGGTAGAACTCCCCGGACTTGGCAACTCTTTTGGTCATGCTGGGGATTTTGCGTAACTCTACCTGGACACATTCCGCCAAGGCTTTGCCCTGGTCCGAACCTTCCTGGTAAAAGGCCTCCGCTCCCGAATTGTTGCCGCCCGCGCTGGCATTCACGTGGATGCTCACAAGAACTTCCGGATTTAAGCCTTCCACCAGGCTAATTCTGTAGTCCAAATCTGTCTGCTTTTTCGTTTTCCGGCTGCTGCCCCCGCCAGCATAATCCCGGTCATCTTCCCGCGTTAATACAGCTTTCATTCCAGACTCCGCCAGTTTGGTTTTGACTTTTTTGCTGATTGCTAAATTAATATCTTTTTCATAGATTCCCTGGGATGTTATAGCTCCCGGGTCATAGCCCCCGTGCCCCGGGTCTATCACTATCAGGTTCCTCCCCATGGCCGTTGGCGAAACCGCCTGTGTGATACCCGCTAAGGCGGCTGCGAAAATGACCAGCATATACCCTATGACTAGAAAAGGAACTATGCGGTAGTACTTTTTACCTGCATACCAGACCACCCTGCGCATATAAACCCTCTCCAAACATTTTTGCTCATACTTGAAGATATTTCGCAGGCCTGCCGGGTAGAACATTGGAAAAAGGCGCCTGTCGGCGCCTTTTTCCTCATTGCACATAAACTATTACCTTTCTCGATCCCCAGGACCAAGCATCCGCCTCGTCGTCAAAATAAAGGTCAACACGATTTCCTTTGATGGCCCCGCCCGTATCCAAGGCCCTTCCCCACCCGTACCCTTCTACCCAAAGTTTGCTGTAGTAGGGAATAACCCTGGGGTCTACTGCCACCACGCCGCGTTGTACGGGTACTCCCAGGGACGTGGCACCGCCAGGGGCATTATAACCTGTTGCCCTAACCAAATAGGCCCGTTTAAAATTAATTATCTGCCCGCCCCTCGAGACTGTGGTCTGGCTGCCCCGGGCTACTATCTCATCAACCGGCTTGCGCAGCGTTTGTTGTGAGAGAATTGCCCGATCAACTTCCACTCCGTCTTCATATGTAATCTTTACGGTTTGTTGAGCCAGTCCAAAGCTTCCGGTGTTAATAACCCTGTCCGGCAGTCCCACCGGAAAATCGCCCTGTTTAGCCACCACCTGGAAAGGAAGGTTCGACTGAATGGTTGTCACTTTCTCGGTGACCCGTACTACCTTGATCGTAGTATTGGCTGTAACCATCTCATCAGGCTGCGGACTCACCAAATCCTTGGCCCCTACCGTAATCTGCTCTCGCGCCAGGACATCTTTCACCGGCCGCGGCGCCAACTCTACCTGACGTGTGACTCCGTCCGCGACAATAGTCATCGGCACGGAGATGTTGACTGTTATGGCCATATTAGGTTGTATTGGCGTGTCCCGGTTTGGTTCTATTTCATCACTGGCTTTTAATTGAAAACCAAACTTTCTGCCCGCAGCATCCAAAGCCTGACCAACAACCGGACTCAAAGTTCTGAAGGCCAACTCTTTTCCGTTCAATTTTATGGCGACAGGAACGCTTCGCTTGACTACGATGTCCATGCCCCTCTGGATGTCCGCATTTCTCCCGGGCAAAACCAAATCTTCCGGATAGACGTTTAGCTTGGTATGGTTCAGAAAATCGCCAACCGTTTTCCTTACGGTAAAATAATTAACTTTCTTCCCGTCTGCTTCCACTGTAACTGTCTTGGCTATAACCAAAAAACTTATCAGCAGTACCAAGCAGAGCGAAATTATCCCTATTAACAGCGATGTGCGCTTACGGGGGATAACTCTTGCAATGGCCGGAACTGCCCAGGGCTTTTGGCCGGAGTCCATCAAATCCCTCCCGACAATAAGTTCACTGTCAATTTTAACTTATTGGCGGGGGGCTGTAAATAGTTTTTACCATATATCTCCATTTATGGGGCAAGTATGTAAATTTTAGCCTTTCTTCGACCCCAAACCAAGCATTCCCGGACTGTTTCGAAGAACACATCGACAATCTTCCCTTTAATGGCCCCGCCGGTGTCCGCCGCCATCGCAAACCCATACCCTTCAATATACATTTTGGTACCCAGCGGTATCAGCTGCGGGTCTACAGCCACCAATCCCACCCGTGGACGCAGCCCCGTAGCAGTATTATGACCGGTATAGGTGTAGGCAGTAGTTTCAAAAGTCATTACCGCACTGGCCTGTATACCGGGTGGAATAACCTGGCCCCTGGCCACGGCTGTTTTATTGACGCTTCTTACAGGATTGGTTGCGACAACTTTCTTGACCGGTTCTTGCACGACCTGGCTAAAGACCGTTTCCCTGCCGACCTCCCTGCCTCCAGCCAGTGTAATCTTTACAATGTCCCTCTTTATCCCGGTTGATCCTGTGGTGAGTACTTTGCTGGTCCCAGGTGCTTGCTTTGCATCAACCCTTGTTTCTGTGCTGAAAGGCAGGTCCGTGTCTACCAGGATAAGCCGTTCCTCCACTCTGATAATCTCAATTGTTTTTCCTCCGACACTGACAATGTCATTCGGTCCAAGAGCTGCACCCGCTTTTCGCACAATATCAGCCGGATCGGACTGAGAGGTGCTTACCTCCCTGGTAAGCCCGTCCGCCCTTATTTCCACCCACGGGTTCACGCTCATTTGCCCTTCTTTTGCCTTCTGGGATTGGGGAGTACCCAGCAGGAAACTCAGCAAGATTGTGCCGCCGGTCCACTTGGTCCATCTCTTACCGGCCTGCACATAATCAAAGTAAGTGGTTACCGGAAGCAGGTACATGCCTAACCCTCCCTTTTCCTACAATTTCTATGCGCACCGGCCGTGAAATTAGACCTGACGCGAACCACCAATAATAAAAACCGGCTGGTAAACCCAGCCGGTTTAGTTCACCTATGTTGTCTCTATCAGCTGCACCCCAAATAGCCGCGCCCCGTTTTCGGCGGTCCGAACAGCTAATTCTTCTACACCCATTGACCTGATTTCAGCTAACTTTTCTACGACATACCGGACATAAGCCGGCTCATTGCGTCTGCCCCGCAAAGGTTCCGGGGTTAAATAAGGGCTGTCCGTTTCCACCAGCAATCTGTCCAAGGGTACGCGGGCGGCGACTTGCTGCAGGTTTACTGCGTTCCGGTAAGTTAAGGGTCCTGCAAAGGAAATATATAGTCCCATGTCCAGTGCCTGCTTAGCCGTTTCCCAGCTGCCAGAAAAGCAGTGCAGCACCCCTCCCCTGTCAGGAACCTTTGTTTGCAGCAGCCTGATTGTATCCTGGTGGGCATCCCGGTTGTGGATAATCACCGGTAGATTAAGTTTGTTCGCCAATTCAAGCTGAAAACTAAAAGCTTGCTGCTGAATTGGACGGGGAGATAAGTCACGGTAGTAGTCCAAGCCCATTTCGCCCAAGGCAACCACTTTGGGAGAAGCGGCCAGATGCTCCAACTGCTTCCAACCCTCCTCGGATATCCCTGATGCATCATGGGGGTGAACTCCAACAGCGGCATAGATTTCTGCGTGTTCCTGTGCCAGCTCGACAGACCTGGCAGAAGACTCCAGGTCATACCCGACATTCACAAGCGCTGTAATACCTTGCTGGCGCAAGCGGGCTAGAACTTCCTGCCGGTCGGCAGCAAATCTGGTATCGTCCAAATGACAATGAGTCTCAAAAATCATTTTACCCGTGCTCCGCCCGGTAAATCCTGACTGACTGTAAGTACTTCCAGCTTACCCTCATGACTTGCCGCCAGAATCATTCCCTGGGATAGAATGCCCCTCAGTTTAACCGGCTTAAGGTTAGCTACCAGTACCACCGACTTACCCACCAACTCCTCCGGTGCGTAATGTTTGGCAATGCCGGAGACCACGGTCCGGCGCTCCTGGCCAAGTTCAACCTCCAGCTTTAATAATTTGTCCGCTTTTTCCACTTTTTCAGCTGCGATGATTTTCCCAACCCTTAAATCCAGCCTGGCGAAATCCTCGATAGAAATTTCCGCTGGGGCCGAGGGTTCAGCCTCCTGGCTGGGGGACGCCACAGTTTGACTTACCTTATCCGTTTCTGCCACCCCTTCTTTTTGTTCCTCTATCCTCGGAAACAGCGCCTCACCCCGGTTAATCTTTACGCCCGGACCAAAACCTCCCCAGGCCGCCGCCTCCCAGGTATGCAGCTCCGGCTGAGCCGTGATTCCCAATTGGGCCCAAACCCTGGCAGGAACTCCCGGCATAAAGGGACTGCACAGGATAGTCACTATGCGCAGGGCTTCCGCTAAAGTGTAAAGCACCGTATCCAACTGGGCGTCCAGGGCTGGGTTCTTTGCCAGGGTCCACGGCGCGCTCTCATCCACGTATTTGTTTACCCTGCCAATGAAACGCCAGATTGCGACCAGGGCATTGCTAAAATCAAGCCGGTCAAGGCAATCCTCAACTTCCTTTTTGGCGGCGGCGGCTAAGACAGAGATTTCCGCGTCGAGAGGGGAAGGATTAACGACGGCGGGAACCACGCCCTGGCGATATTTCTCAATCATGGCGGTTGTTCTTGACAGCAGGTTACCGTAATCGTTAGCCAGGTCGCTGTTAATTCTCTCAACCAGAGCGTCCTCCGAATAGTAACCGTCACTGCCGGCCTGCATTTCCTTAAGCAGAAAATATCGGATCCCGTCAGAGCCATAAAGCCTTATCAGCTCGAAGGCGTCCTGAACGTTTCCCCTTGACTTGGAAATCTTGCCTCCTTCGCGGCTCAGAAACCAGCCGTGCCCGTATACGGTCCTGGGAAGTTCCACGCCCAGGGCCAGCAGGATGATGGGCCAGATAACGGCATGAAAGCGCACAATATCTTTGCCCATCAGGTGCACAGCGGGCCAATACTTTTTAAATTTTGCATCCTCCTGGCCCCAGCCAAGCGCAGAAACATAATTGATGAGGGCGTCCAGCCACACATACACTACGTGTTTCGGGTTGAAAGGTACCGGAATCCCCCACTTGAAGGTGGTACGGGAAACACACAGGTCCTCGAGTCCGCCTCTGACAAAGCTAATCATTTCGTTGCGTCTGGCCACGGGCTGGATGAAATCGGGATGGGACTCGATGTGCTGCAGCAGTTGGTCCTGGTACTTGGACATTTTGAAGAAGTAACTTTCTTCTTTTAACAGTTCCACTTCACGTCCGCAGTCCGGGTTGGGACATTTTCCATCATTAAGTTTGTTCTCGGTCCAGAAGGTCTCGCAAGGGGTGCAGTACCAACCTTCATATTCAGACTTGTATATGTCGCCCTGATCGTACAGTCGCTGAAAGATATCCTGGACCACTACCTTATGCCTTTCCTCGGTTGTCCGGATGAAATCGTCGTTTGATATGTCCAGCAGCCGCCATAGTTGTTGAAATTTGTCGACTACCTCATCCACGTACTCCTTGGGAGGAACCCCTTTTGCTTCGGCCGTACGGGCGATTTTTTGCGCATTTTCATCGGTCCCGGTGAGAAACCACACGTCGTAGCCGCGCATCCTCTTATAACGCGACACTGTGTCTGCAGCAATAGTGGTATAGGCAGTCCCGATATGGGGACTTGAATTAGGATAATAGATCGGCGTTGTGATGTAAAAAGTCGGTTTCTGCATCCAAAATCCTCCCTTTAAAAAAAATAATCTCCCACCCATCAAGGGGCGAGAGTTCTTCGCGTTACCACCCTAGTTTACCGGCCTTGAAAAGCCGGATCTCCAACGAGCCATAGGCTCTACCTCATAACGGCGGATAACCGTTTGGACCTACTTGCCTCTGCAGGCTTTCAGGCCAAAAGCTCCGGAGCCATGTTCCCATCCCTGCCTATACGGTCTTGCACCGGACCCGCTCGCTGAAATAGACAGTAGAAGGTACTTTTCCCCTTCACAGCTTTTGCTTTCATTTGACTCAGAGTATACTCGCCGCTAACCATTTCTGTCAAGTATAGCCAGATGAGATAGAATGTATACAATTATCAGGTAAAAAACGGGTTGACTTATAATGGAATGATTGGTATCATAAGGTTGTAACAAATTGTCGAAACCTGTTGAAAGGGGATGCTCAAAAATGAAATCTACTGGAATTGTCCGTAAAGTTGACGAATTAGGCCGGGTTGTTCTGCCTATCGAACTTCGTCGTACCCTGGGAATCGATGAAAAAGATGCTTTAGAGATTTACGTCGACCAAGAAAAAATTATTTTGAAAAAGTATGAACCCGCTTGTGTATTCTGTGGAAACGCCAGTCAGGTGCAGATCTTTAAAGGCAAAAACGTTTGTCGTGAGTGCGCCCAGGCCATGAGTTCCCAGGCAGTGTAATCCTGTACATAAATACCGACCGGTCCAACAGACCGGTTTTTTTTTGTCCTTAGACCCGGTCCAAATCCTCGCTTTCAGCCTGAACCGTACTGTTATAGACTTGCCGTTTAGGCACTTTGTACTTCTCTGCCAAAAGCTTGATGGCATCCTTTTTGTTTATGCCCTCTTTTACCAGTTTTCCCACCTCAGCTGCCCAGTCCTCCGGAGCTTCAAGTTCTGCCTGGGCGGGCGGGGCCACATAAACTACAATCTCCCCTTTGGGGGGAACCTCCAGCAAGCGGTTCAAAATCTCTGAGACCTTCCCGCGCAGCAGTTCCTGATGCAGTTTGGTTAGTTCTCTGGCTACCACTACGGCCACATCGCCGTAAATATCCAGGATATCCTCCAGGAGTTTCGTCAAGCGGTGGGGGCCTTCATAAAAGACCTGTGTTGCCCTGATTCCCTTCATCTCTCTCAAGGCATCCCGCCTGGCCTTACCTGTGCTTGGCAAAAAACCGGCGAAATACAGGGGCGTACAGGGCATGCCTGATATTACCAGACCACTGGCAAAGGCGCTGGGACCCGGTATGACGTCAACCGGTATCTCCTCCTGCAAGGCTCTGCGCACCAGAACTTCTCCCGGATCCGAAATTCCCGGCAGCCCTGCATCAGAAACCAGGGCCAAATCCCTGCCTGATTTCAGGTAATCAATCAATTCGCCTGATTTACCTTTTTCATTATGCTGGTGATAACTGGTTAAAGCCGTTTTTATCTGGAAATAGTTAAGCAGCTTTTTTGTATGCCTTGTATCTTCTGCCGCAATGAGCTGCACTGAGCCAAGGACGTCTAAAGCCCTCAGAGAAATATCCTTTAGGTTTCCAATCGGCGTGGCACACAGATAAAGAGTCCCGCTCAAAGTAACAACCCACTTTCCAAGGCTTTACCTTCAAAATAGACCCTTTGCATTTCCTGCGTCAATCTTTCCTTCGTTTCATAAACAATTAGCGGCGGCTCCACGCAAATCTGACTCTCGCTCCCCTTTTGACATTCAGCCAAAAAAAAGCTGGCTTTACTGTCGAAATTATGGTGCACAAAACGGAGTCGGCGCACACCGAGCTGTAGTTTATCCAGCACTCCCAACATTTCGCCCAACCCGGATATGCGGTATGTTAGAGCCAGGCGGCCTCTGCTTTTCAACAAATCCCGCGCGGCAGCTAAAATATCCTCTAAACTCCCCGCAACCGCTGAACGGGCCAAAGCCCTGGAATATACCGGAGAGACTGCTCCCCGGTCAGGCCTGAAGTAAGGCGGGTTTACCGTAACCAAATCCCAGTTACGTTTCTCAAGGCCGTGCTGCAACAGGTCCGCTTCAATGATCTCTATCCGGCCCTGCAAATTGTTTAGTTCCAAACTGCGTTGGGCCATGCCGCTCAGTTGCGGCGAGACTTCAACACCGGAAATCTTAAGGTTTCTGGCCCGGGTAAAAAGCAGTAAGGGCACTATCCCCGTACCGGTGCACAGATCACAAATTTTCCAGCCATCACGGATTTGGGGGAAGTTGGCCAGCAACACGCCTTCCAAGCCAAATTTGGGCAAGTGCTCTGCCTGGATAATGCGGAGACCGTTGCGGAAAAGGTCTTCGATTTTTTCCCCTGGTTCTAAACCGTTCAAAGCTCGTCCTTCCTCAAAAAGCCCATGCAGAATAGGCAGTCCCCTTCCCTGGGCTGGGCGAAATGCAGATGGCAGACGTGGAAGCCCTCATTGTATAGTCTGGCTAAATTATCGTGGCCCTCGCCCTGAATTCTTGCGGCGTTTTCTACCACTTTAGCTTGCTCGGAATCACCAAAAGAACACAGTTCCCGCCTTAAGCGCAGGTTCTCTTCTTCCAGGCTTCGGCAATATACCTGCAGACTCTTTAGTTCCTGCAGCAGGGTCTGGAGTTTCTCCTCTACCTCAACCAAAGCCTGGGTAAGCTGCATCATTCCTCAACCGCCCCTTTATACACCAGGCCTTCGTCGTAACTGCTGTTCTCGTATTTCAGGCAGCACATCAGCCTCCCGCAAATACCGGATATTTTGGTGGGATTCAAAGACAGCCTCTGGTCTTTGGCCATCCGGATAGAAACCGGCTCAAAATCTCCCAAGAAGGTAGCACAGCATAGGATTCTTCCGCAGGAACCTACTCCCCCCAGCATCTTGGCCTCATCCCGCACCCCAATCTGCCTCAACTCTATGCGGGTCCTGAAGACAGCGGCCAAATCCTTAACAAGTTCACGAAAATCAACCCGGCCCTCGGCGGTGAAGGAAAAAATTATTTTGTTGCCGTCAAAGGTGTATTCCACATCCACAAGTTTCATGGGCAATTGGTGCTCATGAATTTTGCGCAGGCAAATGTGAAAAGCGTCCTTCTCTTTACGCCTGTTCTCCTCCACCTGTTGGTCGTCCGCCCCTGTGGCTTTGCGGATTACCCGTTTTAAGGGAGGAACCACCTCTTCTTCCGCCACCAATTTAGGTCTTACCACTACTTCACCAAATTCCACACCCCTGGCGGTCTCCACGATTACTTTGTCTTCCAGCGTCAGCTCCAAATCGGCCGGGTCGAAATAGTAAATCTTTCCAGCTCGTTTAAAGCGAATGCCCACCACCTTAATCAATACCGGTCCCTCCTAGAATTACGCCAACCTGGCCAAACGGCAGCCGAGTACATCCAGCAGCAGTTTGGTGTTGGCTTGTTTGCGCTGCAATTCGACGGCATCCAGTACAACCTTCAAGGCAAGCCCTATGCTCTCTGCAGCGAAGCTAATCTGCTGTAACTCCTCCGGAATACCTGCCTTGCCTCGTTCAGGTCCGCTTCTCCCCAAATATAAGTCCCGCAATACCAACAACAAATGTTCCAAAAATTGAGTCACATCCAGCTTGTCTTTTTCCAGGGATTCTGCAATTTTATACCTGCGGTAATAGTTTTTGCCCAGGCAAGCCTGAATAAATTCAATGGCACGCTGGCGCAGCACAAATACCTTTTGGTTTTGGATATATTCTATGGCCTTGCCCAGAGATCCCCCAGCCATGGTCACCGCCAAATTCCTGTTTTCCGCTGTACCAAGTTGGCGCTGCTGGAGTACTTCTTCAATAAGCCGGTTGTCAAGCGGCGCAAAATTTACTCTCTGAGACCTGGACAGAATGGTTGCCGGCAGTGTTTGCGGGTTTTCTGACAAGAGAATAAATACCGTGCTGACTGGCGGTTCCTCCAGGGTCTTTAACAGGCTGTTGGCCGCCTGGGTTGTAGCCTTATGGAAGTCCTCCAGGACAATAACCTTGTACCTGCCCTCGTATACTTTGGCGTAAACTGTCCGCTGCAGTTCCCGCACCTGTTCTATCTTAAAGCTGGAACCAGCCGGCTTCAGCCAAAGGATGTCCGGATGGTTCCCGTTTAGCGCCTTTTGGCAGGGGAGACAGCGGTCACAAGGCCTATCCAGTTGAGCAGCACAATTAAGGGCCCTGGCAAAAACCTCTGCTGTCAAACCTTTACCCACACCACGGGGTCCGGCAAATAAATAGGCATGGGCAATTCTGCCTGACTCCAAGGCAGAATGCAGGATATCTATGGCCCCTGTCTGGCCCAGTACGCCTGAAAATCCCCCCATGCTTAAACCTCGCTTCTTAGTTCGAATCCCTTTTCCGCCAGGAGAGCAGCGGTGCGGGTAAAAATATGCTGCGAAACTTCTTTACGGGGCATAGCGGCGTCAACAACCAGAAACCTGGCGGGTTCATCCACTGCCAACTCAATGTAACCCCGCCGGACAGCTTGGTGAAAACTCAGATCCTCTTGTTCAATCCGGTCAAGGCCGGCCCTGCGGTCCATCACGCGCCTTATTCCTTCCTCCGGTGCAATGTCCAGCAAAACAGTCAAATCCGGCCAAGTGCCGTCAAGGGCCAGAGCATTCGCATCCCTTACCCCCTGGGGTTCCAAGCCTCTGCCCCAGCCCTGGTAAGCGATACTGGCGTCAACAAACCTATCGCACAAAACTATTTTGCCCTTATCCAGCAACGGCTTGATAACATTGGCTACCAGCTGGGCCCTGGCCGCTGCATATAAATAGACTTCTGCACCCGGGCAAATTTCTTGTCCCGGCTCTAGCAGCAAGTCCCGGATTTTTTCGCCCAGGCTGGTGCCCCCCGGCTCCCGCACAACTTCCACCGGCAGGGATTGTTGTGCCAGATAACCGGCCAGCAACTGAATCTGGGTAGTTTTTCCTGCCCCTTCGGGGCCCTCAAAAGTTACCAGTAATCCGGTCATGCCCCAGTCTCCTTGATAATTAAGATTTGTTCATCGCCTTTTTGCCTGATTCCCTGCCAGTAAACACCCTGGCTTAAGGACCAGCAAATATACTCTACGATTTCCTGGCTGAATACCTCTCCAGGTACGATTACCGGCACACCTGGGGGATATGGCGCCAAGGTCCCGCCACAAATCTTCCCTGCGGCCTCTGTTAGAGAAATCTCTGACTTTGGGGCAAAGTAAGCGTGTCTGGGGGTTAGAACCTGAACGGGTAAAGACGGCTGAAACAGTTTTCTCGCCGCACCCGGCTGTACGGCCCCCAGCCGCAGCAGAGCCCTTTCCAGCTTCTCCAAACTGTCAGCGCTGTCACCTGCCCCAAGCAAAAATAAAATATTATCGTTGTCCCACAACTCGGCCTGAATGCCAAAGCTCTCTGCTAAATCCCTGGCCAGCCGGACTCCGCTTGCGGGAGTGTGCAGCAAGATCTTTGCAGGGTCCAATCCGGCTATCCCATATGTTCCGACATCGCGCTCGGTCAGGACGCGCCAACCTCCGGCAGTCAATCTTTCGACCAGCTGTTGGGCCCTCTCCGCCAAACCGGTCCATTGTTGTTCACCCCTGGTTGAGGCATCCCACACGGCCCCCTCCAGCGAAGCCATAATCAAATAGGATGGGCTTGTAGTTTGCAGCAGGTCCAAAGCTCTCTCAATTCGTTCCCCGGCGAAGCTGCTTTCCCTGCCAAGATGCAAGACTGCCCCTTGGGTCAGAGCCCCAAGGGTTTTATGCGTGCCCTGCACCACCAGGTCGGCACCCAAGGTCAGAGCTGATTCCGGCAGCCGGGAACAAAAGGGGAAATGTGCCCCGTGGGCCTCATCTGCTATTATCACTCCGCTTGTCCAACCCGGGCGTAGCCCGGACATATCCCAGACAGTACCGTAATAGGTGGGGCGAAGCACAATAATGGCTCTTAAGTCCGGCAGCGCCCCCGCTTTGTCCAGTACCTTGTCCGGCACCTGTCCCAGGGGCAGGCCAAACTCCGGATGAATTTCCGGCAGGTAATAGACAGGCTTGGCCCCGGTTATTACCATGGCCGCGTAAACCGATTTGTGAGCGTTCCTGGGCGTCAGGACCAGGTCACCCGGATCTAATGCAGCCGCCAAGGCAGCCTGTATCCCCGCCGTAGCACCGTTCACCAGAAAATAAGAGGATTTCGCGCCTGCCCAGCGAGCATAGTTTCCCTGGGCTTGCGCAATAATTCCTGACGGATGGTGCAGGTCGTCCAGGCCGGGCAATTCGGTTAAATCCAAGTCACCCAGTGCCTGGTCGATAAAAGGCAGGGCAATACGCCTACCCTTATGCCCCGGTGTGTGAAAAGAGAGCCTTTGTTTCGCTGCATGGGCCAGCATGCCAGCTGTTAACGGCAGGTCATCCGGAATTATCAAAACCTCCAAAAGCGCTTGTCACATAATTTTACCACATATAGCCTGTCAATTCCAGCGGGCTCAGGCCCGCCAAACTTTAAGGACCGGGATGCCCGGCCCTTAAAGTTTCCCTGCCCATAGCCCTTTCAGTTTCTGAACCACCGCCTCATAATCCGGTGAAGCAACTTCCAGGGACAGAATATTATGTTCACAAGCTGAACAGAGGAACTTCCCCCTTAGGACTACTCCGTCCATAATACCCAGAGTAGGGGTCTCACCACAAACAATACATATTGGCAAAAGTTTGCTGCCCACAATATCGCTCCCTTGCTAGTCTTTATGTATTAAATTATTGCCAGGACCTGCCGCCTTTTAATCTATACACAATATGCCGCCGCTGTGAAAATGGTGTGAAAAGGGATTTAAGGGGTAGAGGGGATACAAATGCGCCGGCTTAAAAATACTAATGTCAAGGAGGTTGAATATGGACAGCAAAATCAAAAGCCGCCCTGGACTTGTTCAGGTCGAGCCACACCTGACCGCAGCCTGGGCCAACATTGAACGGGTTGACCCTGTGTCCGGTGTAGCAACTCCAAATGAACTCGAAGTCGAAAATGCCAAGGAATGGGTGGACGCAAACCAAAAATAGAATGAGCGGGAGTCAACTCCCGCTCATTCTATGCTTAAAATTCTATGCCTGCCCTGCCAGTCGTTTATAGGACTGATATCTCAGCGCGGCATAACGCTCGGCGGCGCTAAACAATTCTTCCGCGCTTTCAGGGAAAGTTGAGAGCAACGAAGAATAGCGCACCTCTCCTAAGATGAAATCCTTGAAGGAAGCCGTCGGCTCCTTGGAGTCAAGGGCAAAAGGATTCTTCCCTTCGTCCGCCAGGCTGGGATCATACCGGAACAAATGCCAGTATCCCGCTTCAACCGCCTTCTTGCCTTCCACAACGCTCTTGGCCATGCCAACCTTGATACCGTGGTTAATGCATGGAGCATAGGCGATTATCAGAGATGGGCCTTTATAGCTTTCCGCTTCCTGGATGGCTTTCAATGTATGCTGCATATTGGCGCCGAGGGATACCTGGGCAACATATACATAGCCGTAGCTCATGGCCATCATGCCAAGGTCCTTTTTGCGGATTTTCTTACCCGCAGCCTGGAATTTGGCTACTGCGGCAGTAGGAGTGGCTTTGGAGGCCTGGCCCCCGGTGTTGGAGTAGACCTCTGTATCCAGGACCAGAATGTTGACATCTTCACCGGAAGCCAATACATGATCAAGGCCGCCATAGCCGATATCATATGCCCAGCCGTCTCCACCGATAATCCACTGGGATTTCTTTACCAGGTAATCTTTCTTGTTAAGGATTTGCGCCAGAATCTCATTGCCTGACTTGTCGTCCTGTAAGGCCTGCAGGACTTTCTCAGCCGCGGCCTTTGACGTCTCAGCATCGTCCCTGCCTGCCAGCCACTCCCGGAAGGACGCCTTAAGCCCTTCGCTGATGGATGCTTCCAGTGTTTGCTGCATCAAGTCTGCAAGCTTCTCCCGGTTTTGCTTCACCCCAAGGTACATGCCGAAGCCGAACTCAGCATTGTCCTCGAACAGAGAGTTAGCCCAGGCAGGGCCTTTGCCCTCTGCATTGGTGGTATAAGGAACCGAGGGAGCGCTTCCACCCCAGATGGAAGAGCAGCCGGTGGCGTTGGCAATCATCATGCGGTCGCCAAACAATTGGGTAAGCAGTTTAACATAGGGTGTCTCGCCGCAGCCTGGACAAGCGCCGTTGAATTCAAGCAGCGGCCGGGTAAACTGGGTGTTCTTCACAGTCTTCTTGTCCACCAGATTCCCCTTGTCCGTGACCTTCATGGCGTATTCCCAGTTTTCCGCCTGAAGCTCGACTTGTTCCGCCGCCGGCTTCATCACCAGGGCTTTGCCAGGAGCGGGACAAGTCTCGGCGCAGTTGCCGCAGCCGGTACAATCAAGAGGACTCACCTGAACACGGAACTGAAGCCCTTCAAAAACTTTCCCGATAGGTTTCTTGCCGGTGAAGGCTGCCGGCGCATTTTTTGCTTCTTCCTCGTTCAACAGGAACGGCCTTACGGTAGCATGGGGACAAACATAGGAACACTGGTTGCATTGAATACATTTGTCAATCTGCCACTCGGGAACCATAACGGCGATACCGCGCTTCTCGTAAGCAGCCGTGCCGAGAGGGAAAGTACCGTCTTCCCTACCGATAAAAGCGCTGACCGGAAGGTCATCCCCTTCCAACCTTGCCATGGGTCGGAGAATTTCTTTAATGAATTTGGGTTCGTATTCGGGTTTGGGGTCTCCCGCATTCTCTTCAGCGCCGCTCCAGCCAGCAGGAACATTGACTTTTACCAAAGCCTCGATTCCCTGGTCGATGGCAGCATTATTCATGTCAACAATTTTTTGGCCCTTCTTGCCATAGGACTTTTCAACCGACCCTTTCAGATAACTGACCGCATCTTCCACCGGGATCACGTTGGCCAATTTGAAGAAGGCGGACTGCATGATCATATTGATCCTGCCGCCCAAACCAATGCCTTGGGCGATGGAAACGGCATCAATAATATAGAAGTTAATGTTTTTCTCAGCGATGTAACGCCGCATAGCTGCAGGAAGCTTCTCCTCAAGCTCTTCCTCTTGCCACGGACAGTTCAAGACAAAGGTCCCATTTTTCTTTAGCCCCTTAAGCAGGTCAAATTGATATACATAGGCCGTGTTATGGCAAGCCACATAATCCGCATCAGCCACCAGATAGGGGGACTTAATGGGTTTTTTGCCGAAGCGCAAGTGGGATATGGTTGCACCGCCGGATTTTTTGCTGTCATACTGAAAATAAGCCTGGGCATAGAGATTGGTGTTATCGCCAATGATTTTAATGGCGGATTTGTTGGCCCCGACTGTACCGTCCGAACCCAGTCCCCAGAATTGACAGCTAATCGTTCCCTCCGGCGAGGTTTGGATAACTTCATCTTGCGGCAGGGACAGGTTGGTGACATCGTCAACAATGCCGATAGTAAACTGGTCCTTGGGCACGCCCTGCTGCAGGTTCTTAACAACTGCCAGGATTTGAGAAGGCGTAACATCCTTGGATCCTAGACCATAGCGTCCGCCAACAATGACCGGCTTGGTATCGTGCTGATAAAACAGCTTGTTCACATCCAGGTACAGAGGTTCCCCCAAAGATCCGGGTTCTTTTGTGCGGTCAAGCACCGCTATTTTCTTCACAGTTTTTGGCAGCACGTTAAAGAAATACTTGGCGGAGAAGGGACGGTAAAGGTGAACCTTGATAACCCCAACCTTGTCTCCCTTAGCCAACAGGTAGTCAATAGTTTCCTCAATGGTATCGCAAACAGAACCCATAGCTATGAGGACATATTCTGCGTCCTCTGCTCCATAGTAGTCAAAGGGATGATATTCCCTTCCGGTTAATTTTTTGATTTCCTGTAAGTAATTTTCCACGATATCTGGGACGGCATCATAGTAAGGATTGGCTGCCTCCCGGCCCTGGAAGTAAATATCGGGGTTTTGCGCGGTTCCCCTCAGCACAGGATGTTCAGGATTCAAAGCACGGTTCCGGAACTCCTGCACGGCTTCATAATCTACTAGTTCAGTTATGTCCCCATACTCGGGGACTTCGATTTTCTGGATTTCGTGGGACGTTCTGAAGCCGTCAAAAAAGTGCAGGAACGGCACCCTGCCTTTTATGGCGCTTAAGTGAGCGACAAAGCCCAGGTCCATGGCTTCCTGCACGCTGGAGGAAGCCAAAAGCGCAAACCCGGTCTGGCGCACAGACATCACGTCCTGATGATCGCCGAAAATCGAGAGTGCATGGGCTGCCAGAGCGCGGGCGGTGACATGGAATACTGCCGGCAGAAGCTCTCCAGCCATTTTGTACATGTTGGGAATCATCAGAAGCAATCCCTGGGATGCGGTATAAGTGGTGGTCAGTGCCCCACCCTGCAGTGATCCGTGGACCGCTCCGGCTGCCCCGGCTTCCGACTGCATCTCAGCAACTCTCACAGGCTGACCAAAAATATTCGTTTTGCCGTGAGCCGCCCATTCATCTACAATCTCCGCCATGGGCGAAGACGGGGTGATGGGGAAGATAGCAGCGACTTCCGTAAACGCATACGAAGCATAGGCTGCGGCTTCGTTACCATCCATAGTTTTCATTTTTGCCATTGGAAACCCTCCTCAAACTTTGAAAAAATTCGGAAATGACAATTAATTGTGTATATATAACAAAAGGTGAAAACCTTACATATAGGTTTCACCTTTCTTAGTATACTCTGAAATTTTTTATTTAGTCAAGATTTTATATGGTTGCCGTCCATTAGTTCCGCTAATCAGTATATTGGTTTCATTTAATCAATATTTCTAATATGCTTAACATCGCCAGCCCAGGGACTCCCAGTAAGCCGGTAACAATCACAGTAAAGGGGTTTAGCGGAATAGTAAAGCCCACATAAGCACCGGCAAAATTCACCAGCCAAAGGACAGCCAATCCCAAACACCCGCTAAAACCAATCTTGAGCAAAAGTTTAGCAGGCTGGAAAGCCACCTTCCCCGCCAGGAGAACCACCACTCCCGCAGCCAATACCACCAGCAGCAGAGTCAAACTCACCCATCCCGCCCCCTTCCCCGATACCTTGTCCTACTTCAACAGTATGCCTCTCCCCCACGAAGTATGACAAAAAATCAGGACGCCACCGGCGTCCAACTAAGAAAAAGGACAGTATTTCGGCCTGGCCGTTCAAAAACGAGCATAGCGCGAAGCGAGCCCTAACGGCACCGCAGGCGTACTAGACGTACGTTGAGGATGCCGTTAGGGCTCGCGACAAAGCTAGGCGAAGTTTTTCAACGGCCAGGCCCAGCTTTAGAGTTCGCGGCGTCCCTCCAGGGCTTTCAGCAATGTCAATTCATCAGCGTATTCCAGGTCCCCTCCCATCGGCAAGCCCCTGGCAATCCGCGTCACCTTTACACCCAGAGGCTTTAACAACCTGGCAAGATACAGCGCCGTTGCCTCTCCCTCAACATTGGGGTTGGTGGCGATGATCGTTTCAGCAACACCGTCCAGCCGAGCCAGCAGTTCCTTAATCTTTAACTCCTCCGGGCCTATGCCGTCCATAGGCGAAATAGCCCCGTGCAGCACATGATAAAGCCCTTTAAATTCTCTGGTTTTTTCAAAGGCTATTACGTCCTGGGGCTGCTCCACAACGCAGATCAGGGAGCGGTCGCGGCCTGAATCGGTACAAGTGGGGCAGGGGCTCACATCGGTCAGGTTGCTGCAAATTTCACAATAACCGATTTTCTCCTTGGCGGCCAGAATTGCCTCAGCCAACCCCCTGGATTCCTGCGAAGTACGGTTTAGGATAAAAAAGGCCAAACGCTGCGCTGTCTTGGGTCCGATTCCCGGAAGCTTGGCTAACTCTTCAATCAGTTTGGCCAGAGGCTCAGCATAATAGTACATGTTTTAGAACATCCCTGGGATATTTAATCCACCGGTTATTTTACCCATAGCCTGGCTCACCATCTCCTGGGATTTTCTTAGCGCCTCGTTTACTGCCGCCGTAATTAAATCTTCCAGCATCTCAGGGTCTTCCGGGTCAATTACCTCAGGCTTGATTTTTATTTCCACAACCTCTTGTTTGCCATTGGCTACAACTTTGATTGCACCGCCCCCAGCGGTGGTCTCCACCTGTTTTTCAGCCAACTCTTCCTGCATCTTAGCCATGTCTGCCTGCATCTTTTGAACCTGTTTCATCATCTTTTGCATGTTACCGCCAAAGCCCATTGTAGTTCTCCCTTCCTAATCCTTTATTTCCACCAGGTCCTGACCAAAAATCTGATATGTCTGATTAATTATGTCGTCATCGGGTTCTGTATGATTAGTAGCTTCACCATCTATCACACACTTGATTCCCAACGGGTAGCCCAGAGCAGAAAACAACGCTTGTTCCACAATCTTTTTGTTTTCAGGCTGTTCGACCTTGTCCCTGTGAAAACTGCTTTTAGCCTTAAAGCTTACGATCAAAATATTATCGGCCAGGGATGCAGGATTGCCCTCTAAAAGTAGAGCATGGATGCCAATGCTGGCTTTCCTCACGAGAGCCATAACTTTTTTCCATTCCGTCCTCACCACTGCCATACTTAGATCCGTAGGTTTGGACCCAGCCGCAGCTTCTTTCCCCTCAGCCGTTTCCTGCGCCAGACCTGCCTGCGGCTTTGCGGGTCCCGTACTTGTTTCCGGCGTTACCGCTTGGACCTCCCGCTTTTCCCGCAGAGGCACATGCTGTTCTCTCTCTGCGCACAAGCTGATTAAAGCCACTTCCAGCGTAATCCGTGGCTGGGAGGAAAAGCGCAGTTCACCATCAGTTTTAATCAAAACACTTATTAGTTCTACCAGCCTGCCGGCTGTAACCCATTTACTTTGCTCCCTAATCTTCGGCAACAAATCGCGGGAAACCGGTACCAGGCTCAGCGCGTCCGGGGCTGAATTAAGAATTAACAAATTTCGCAGGTGTTCTGTAAGCTCCCTTAGTACCTGACCAGGGTCTTTTCCCTCCAGCATTAACCCGTCCAGTTGCGAAATAGTCCCCGTTACATCACTGGTCAGCAGTTTGGATGACAGTGCATAAACCTCTTCTTCCGCCAGGGAACCAAGTACAGCAACAACCCGTCCAGTATCAAGTTTTTCACCCACATGATAACATTGGTCCAACAGGCTTATGGCATCCCTCATACCGCCTTCCGCCTTGCGGGCTATTAGGAGCAGCGCATCTTCATCAGCTGCGCCGCCCAGCTCTGCCATAACATCTTTTAGTCTATGGACAATATCAGAAACCCCGATTCGCTTGAAATCGAAGCGCTGCACCCGGGACAAAATCGTGGCCGGAATTTTGTGGGGTTCTGTCGTCGCCAGGATAAATATCACCTGGCTGGGCGGCTCTTCCAAAGTCTTTAACAATGCATTAAAGGCCTCGGTGGTTAACATGTGGACTTCGTCGATTATGTAGACCTTATACCTATTCTCACTGGGCGCAAACTTGACTTTCTCGCGCAGGTCTCTAATCTCATCTATTCCCCTGTTTGAAGCTGCATCTATCTCGATGACATCAAGCGAGTTGCCGTTGGTAATGGCCCCACATGCCTCACATTCATTGCACGGCTCTGCAGTGGGACCGGACTTGCAGTTCAAAGCCTTAGCCAGCACTTTGGCCGAACTGGTCTTTCCGGTTCCCCGCGGTCCGGAAAACAAGTAAGCATGAGAAATTCTGCCGCTGGAGACCGCATTCTGCAGCGTAATACTCACATGATCCTGACCGATGACTTCGCGGAAACTCTTGGGGCGCCACTCCCTATAAAGTGCTTTATAAGCCATACTCACCTCTCCACCCGCAGGCCGACGTACCCAGCTACCAAGAAATGCGCGCTTCTTTTTTCCTTCATAGCCTGCGCATTTCAGTGCCCGTGTTCGATATACTCGGCTAAAGTTGCCGAGTATATACTTTACTGAGGTAAAAAAAAGATGGTAAAAACCATCTCTGTTCGTTAAGTAATTGACCGCGCACCCGGCTTCGAACCAGAACTTCCGGACGTACCAAAGCAGTTAACTCATCCCAGGCAACCCCGCGGCACACGAAAGGGCTCCCTTAGTGCTGCTTCCGTCAGGACCTGACACGGTTCAAGAGTTCCCGTTGCGCAGGACCCGGAAATCCTCGTCACTTACCTAAGCCGGCTCCACAAGTCCAGGTCCTAGGCCGAGAATTCAACCTCGCTATAGCGGATTGCGAGAACCAGGGAACCGCTACCTCCCCGTCTAGCACGGTCAAAGTTTAATCTAATAAAAATATTATATCA
>JAJYNB010000076.1 GCA_021786555.1 Bacillota bacterium
TGGGGTTTGAGAGATGAGGGGGGGCCTGCGGAGATATTGCGCCTGTGCCTCTTCCCTCTCGGGAAGAGGTTTTTTGTTTGACAATTGGTTATAAAAACCAACTGCCTGTAATCGGCAGGGCATCCGTGGTAAACTAAAGGCTGAGTTGGAAATCAAGCGTATTTTGGGTCGGGAATCCCATGAAGACCCGTCCAGCTCCCGGGGAAGGTTTCAGGATTCGGGGAGGGCCCGGGCTGCTGGCATAGTTGAACAAAGACACTAGGAGGTTTAGCAATGGACTTGAAACATCGAGGCCTGGTCACCGGGGTGGGAAGTTTGCCTTACCGGGAAGCGGAGCCGGCCCTGACTGTCATCTGGGATAACGTGCCCCAAATCCCTCACTGGCCCCAACTGCCGATGGCGGGCGCCGATGAAGGATTTTCGGTTCAGTACTTGCAGGCTTTGATTAAGCTGGGTTTGGTAAAAGCCGATGATAAGTTGTATTTTGACTTGGATTCACCCCACTGGCTGGAAGGGGTGACAGAATTTTATTCAATATATCTGGCTGCCCTGGAGGGGGATAAGGGAAGTCAGGAGAAGTTTGGGTTCCCGCCTGAAGCCGCCAGGGGGTTCTACGCCTTCGTACAGGACCTCAAGTCCCGGGGGACAAGGCAGGCTGTTTACCTTAAGGGACAGCTGAGCGGGCCGCTCACAGTGGGTTTTCAACTTACCGGCCCGGACAAACGGGCTTGTTATTATGACCCCCAGCTTAGGGACATTCTGGTAAAGAACCTCACCCTGCACGGGGTCTGGCAGGTAAAAACGTTACAGGAGTTCGGCCTGCCGGTGATGATGATTGTAGACGACCCTGGACTCTATGCCTACGGCATTTCCACCTATGTAACTTTAAGCCGGGAGGATATTATCGCTGACCTTAATGCTGTTTACGGTGGAATCCAGGCCCAGGGGGCAGTGGCTGGAGCCCATGTTTGCGCCGGGATGGATTGGACCGTGCTCTTTGACACCCAGGTGGAAATCTTAAACTTTGACGCTTATGAGTATTTTGACAGCATGAAGGTCTATGCAGCCCAGTTAAAATCTTTTCTCGAACGCGGCGGGGTACTGTCCTGGGGAATAGTCCCCACCTCCCAGAAGATCCTGACGGAAACGCCGGAAAGCTTGCTTGCTCGTCTGGAGGGTTACCTGGACGAACTGGTCCAGAGAGGGGTGCCCCGCAGCCTTATCCTGAACCAAAGCCTGTTTACCCCAAGCTGCGGTACAGGTACCCTGAGTCCGGAATTGGCCGGAAAAATATACCATATCCTGGGCGGTCTGAGGGAAATGATACAAAAATTATAGACAGGACCCATTGAATAAGCCGGTTTCGGGGCTTATAATAGTTACATGCCAGAGTTAAGGAGGAATATACATGATTACCAAAGATATGACTATCGGTCAGGTGTTAAGAGAATATCCCAATACTGCCGAGGTGTTTTTTAAGCTGGGCATGCACTGCCTGGGTTGCCCTTCATCCACCATGGAGAGTGTGGAAGGAGCAGCTTTCACTCATGGCAGGGACCCTGTGGCCCTGGTCAAAGAGTTGAACGAAGTAGTTTCCACCCCCCTGCCCAAACTCTGATTCATAAAATAGGGCATTGGGGTTAAAACTGAATACCAAGTGTGTTCTCTTATCAAGAGAGGTGGAGGGACTGGCCCGATGAAACCCGGCAACCGGCTTCGATGTGCGGTGCCAATTCCTGCAGTGCAAACTGGCAGATGAGAGAGTTGTCTTAAGATTAAGAAGACCTCTTGGCCATGCCGGAGGTCTTGTTTTTTTGGGAGTAAGCAGTGGAAAGAATTCAGACATTTAGTTTCGACAAGTTAGAGCTTGAGTGCGGCAAAACCCTTGCACCGGTGACTCTTGCTTACCATACTTACGGGAAGCTGAATCCGGCCAGGGATAATGCGGTATTTATCTTTCATGCCCTAACCGGGGACTCCCAGCCCGCCGGCAGGACCTGCGGCGGCGCCCGGGGTTGGTGGGATCCGTTGATTGGCCCGGGAAAAGTTTTTGACACGGACAAATTCTTCATCATCTGTACCAACGTGATTGGGGGATGTTATGGCTCAACGGGTCCTTCCTCGCTTAATCCGGCTGACGGCAAGCCCTACGGCACCCGTTTCCCCGTGGTCACTATCCGTGATATGGTGCGGGCCCAGGCCCGGTTGTTGGCTTACTACGGGATCGAACGCCTTGAGATCGCAGCAGGTGGTTCCATGGGCGGCATGCAGGCTTTGGAGTGGGCCGTAACCTACCCGGAAAGAGTTGGCAAGGTTATTGGCGTGGGCACTCCCGGCAGGCTTTCACCCCAGGCCATTGCCTACAATGAGGTGGGGCGCCAGGCCATCATGCTCGACCCTTATTGGCGGCAAGGGGATTATTACGGCCGTGAGGCGCCGGCGGCGGGTTTAAGCGTGGCGCGCATGGTCGGCACCATTACCTACCGCAGTGAACAATCGCTGGAAATGAAATTTGGCCGCCAGAGGGCAAACCGCAACGGGCGGCTGGAGGACCCTTATCTGGGCCTGACAGACCGCTTTGATGTGCAAAGCTATCTGCAGTACCAGGGCTCGTCCCTGGTCAAACGCTTCGACCCCAATACTTATATCTATTTGACCAAGGCCATGGACCTGCATGACCTGGGCAGGGGCTACCCTTCCTATGAAAAGGCCCTGGCCCGGATCCAGATGCCGACGCTTATGGTGGGGATTTCCACAGACGTTCTTTTCCCGGCTTACCAGCAGCGGGAAATTGCTGAGGTTGTCAACAGTCAGGGAGGGCAGGCCCTCTACCGGGAAATAGATTCGCCTCACGGCCATGACGCCTTCCTGATTGAATTCAACTTAGTGGAACCTTTGCTGCGGGAGTTTATCTGCCGTTAGAGTAATAGTTTTTAACTTCAAATCGGAAAGTAGCTCTGTAATCTAGACCGAATCCCAAGCAATAACCGAAATTTAGGATATCACAGTGGTTTTGTCGTGTTGTTTCTCTGCCCGTGGCCTGGGACCATGGTCTAAATCCTTTTTACTCCAGAAGATCGGGATTTTGGGGTACAGTCATCCCCGGAGTTTCCGGGGATTGTTATTATACGTGAATCATATTCCCCGGCGCGCTTGGCTGGCGGTCCCTTTCTGGGGCAGGAAGTTGTAAAGCCGTAAGGCAAAACTTACCACGGACAGAACCAGGCCAAAAGGCAAAAGCGCAATGGCGTATTCCACCAAAGTGGGGGTGTAAGCCCAGGAGCTGACAAATACCGGCATGCCTTCTCTCAGCTCTCCGATGGCCATGGGATAAGGCCAGTTTTCAATCCCAAGGCCAGGCAAAGCGATGCTCAAGGGGATTTCGTTGAAGGAAGGGAACATCAGCATCATGCGGTGGGCAAAAACTCCGATAAAGAGCAGGGCGCTGCCAAGAATCAGGCTCTTGAAGCTGCTTGAACCTTTTTGGCTAAAGAAGCAGAGCATCGTGAAAGCGGGAAGTATCAGTTCAACGGCATAGACAAATCCGTAACGGCCGAAAACCAGGGAAAGAATGCTTAACCCTTCAGGCTTGCCCCACCACCAGTGGATCAGCAGATCCACCGCGACCAGGAAGAAATGCACCACCAAAGCGACGGCAACGATGTTGGCCATCCCTTTGAATGCCCCCCGATACTCTGCAAAACGCTCCTTTCCCACTGCCAGCAGGGAGATCATGAGTACCAGAGCGGTACCGGAAGCTACCGCCATGGCAATGAAGTCAGGGGGCAGTATGGCGGTATTCCACCAGCTGCGGGAGGCCTGGGTAGCAAAGATCAAGGCAACCCCATGTCCGGCAAAATCATGGCGGTTGCTCCCAAGGTGCTGGCAAAGGCGGAAAGTGAAGCAATCCTGGTAAATGGCTTCAACTGTTCAATATTGAAGAGATAAACCGAGGAAGAAACTATCAGCCCACCGGCAGCAATCCCCACAAAGAAAGCAAAAGTGGAAATATACAGACCCCAACTGAACGGATTGCGCAAATCGGTGACGATAAGACCGCGCGCAATCTGATATCCCCAGGTAACCAAACCGGTGAGCATTAATGCCAACCCAAGTCCTAAAACAAAAGAGCTCTTTTTCACTCTCATCAACCCCCCTATCGCACCGGCTTGGCAGGCGCCAGGTAAAATACTTTCGGTTCTGTGCCGAGTTCTTCTTTCAGCCGGAAGGTCTGTCTTTCCCGGATTAAACGGCTCACTTCCGATCTGGGGTCGTCAAGGTCGCCAAAAATGCGGGCCTTGGACGGGCAGGCGCGGACACAGGCCGGTGACTCACCGTTCTTGGTATATTGCACGCAGAATGTGCACTTCTCGGCGACCCCGCGCGGGCGGTCAGGCGTGTACACCAGGCGGCCTTGATCACGGTAGTCCTCCGGATAGCCGTAATCGTATCCTTTCATATACCCGGCTCTTTCTTTGGCCTTTCTGGGGTCTTCCCAATTGAACTGGCGCACCCCGTAGGGGCAGGCGGCCAGGCAGTAACGGCACCCGATACAGCGCTCGTAGTCCACCAGCACCACTCCCCGCTCGTCGGTATAAGTCGCACCTACCGGGCAGACTTTTTGACAGGGCGGGTTGTCGCACATCTGACAGGAAACAGGCAAGAAATTCATCTGAAATTCCCCGTCTTTGCCGACCGCGCTCTGATGAAAGCTCGCACCCGGCGTGAATACCCGGTTCCACCAAGTCCCGGGCGGCTGACTGTTGTGCGCCTTGCAGGCTACCGCGCAGGACCTGCAGCCGATGCAACGGCTAAGGTCAATCACCATCCCCAGCCTCATATACGCTCACCCGCCTTTCTTACGTCGCAGAGCGCTTCATTCCAAGCCGTATTGGGAGCCCACATGCCAGGAACAAAGAAGATTTCATTGGTCGGCTTGATGAAAGGATAGGTGAGATATCTCACAACCGTTTTGGCTATCGGGCATATTCCTGCGTACCAACGCATGCTACAATGCTAAATACGAAAAAGTGAATGTATAAACTTTTCAGAATATTGCAAAAGGTAAAACCGGTCTTTTGGCGAATTTACCCAAATAGTGGAAATGTAGCCAAATACTTTAAGCGGGTGAGGTAAGGCAATGAAAGTAAAGCAAATAATGACTCATTATTTTGGTTCACTCAAAACCACTGACACCCTTTTGATTGCCGCCAAACTGTACCTTGAAAACCATGTGGTCTGTGCCCCGGTTCTGCAAGGTGATTCGGTTGCAGGCATCCTGACCCTCTACCAGCTTGTGAGCAAACTTGTTTCAGGCCTTAGTTTAGACGCAACTGTCGAAGAAATTATGGAGACGGACATAAGCCACCTGTGGGTCAATGAAGAAACCCCCTTCGCAGATGTCCAGGAC
>JAJYNB010000276.1 GCA_021786555.1 Bacillota bacterium
AAGTGCTGGCGGCGGAGTCTATGAGTTCAACACCCGGACGACTGCGTTATCCCAAGTGTGTCACTGTGGAGAAAAGCATAGGAAACCGCTGAGGCAGAGAGTCCATGAATGTACGTGCGGAGTGGTGATGCAGCGGGATCTCTACAGCGCCTATCTCGCCCGGTTTGTTAAAGACAATGTTCTCCATGCAACTGAGGCAAGTTTGTCTTGGTCAGGTGCGGAATCGCTCCTGCGGGCGGCGTGGAGAGATTCACAACAACTTGCAAGCGGCGGGGTAATCCCTTCCTCCTTCGTCCAGCACTCAGAACTGGCACTGAGTGCTGGACGGAGTCAGAGCGAGTCGTCCGGGAAAGAGAACCTGGTTGAGCGTAAGAGTTTGGATGTTGTAACCTTCGGGCGAGAGCCAATCAGAGCGCAGTCAACTATAGGTTCTTAGAACCCCCTGGCTTTAGCCATGGGGAGATTCAGGAAGGCTGAAGATGCTAGTACACGAGAGGAGTCAATTCTATGAAGAAAGTCGCTCTGCTCTTCTGCCTGATAGTCGTAATGGCTCTCAGTTCGATAGGCTTCGGCTTCGCCAAGTGGTCTTCTGCGTTGGGCGCCACGGTAAACACCAAAACCGGCTCCCCTAAGCTGGCATGGGTAAATAACTCCATGATCCAAAAGGATTGGGGCCCCGACTGGCATGCGTCCCAGGGTTTAAAAGGTTTTATCCTTGACCCGGAGAAAAAGGACGTAGGTTCCACTTCCGGCAGCTTTGCGGACACCGATAATGACACCTTCCTTGACCGATTTAACGTCACCGTTGACAATGCCTATCCCTTCTATTTCAACGAAATATCCGGCAACATAACAAATGAGGGAACTATCCCCTTGATCATCCAGGCGCCCGTCCTGCATTGGATGGGTACGGATAAGGTTATTGACGACGGTTACGTATACTGGCTGGGCAAAGACGGCCACATCATTATGCCGAATGCACAGCAGATTGCAAAACCGCTTGAAGTTGATGATAACTGGGTTTTGGAAATTCGCTGGATGGACAACATCGGTAAACAGATCGAGCCCGGGCAAGTTCTCGAGGAATCCTTTGATTTACAGGTTCTCGAGTCTGCCGCCCAGAAAACCAAATACACCGTTGGCATCAGTGTGGAAGCTATCCAGTGGAACGAGATCAGGTAGACTGGACCGCGGGTTGAAAACCGGTTCTTATAGGTCAGGTGATGAAACGCCTGGCCTATTTCTTTGGAAAAATTCTCCGAAATCTGTACCTCCCGCTTGAGAACCCGGTCCGCAAAGTCGTTGAACGTCAAATTCAATAACGCGCACCGAGTGCAGCGGAACCACCCCCAAGATGAGTTCTACATTAGCTTATGCCTCCGGACTCTAAAACTCCTCTTGTCCGGAATATACATAAATAGTGCCGGAGCGGGAAATCTTATTTTCGGAGGTGAATAACAAATATGATGGAAGATCTCAAATGCAGCGTTGACACCTGCCATTACTGGGGCAGCGGCAACCACTGCACCGCGAACGGAATCGAAGTCAACAACATGGCTGCCACTCAGGCCAATACTTCCGACGATACCCTCTGCAAAACCTTCAAACCTAAAGGTTAATCAACTTCCCGCTCAGGTTGCTCTTCAAGGGCAACCTTGCACATTTTGCCCCACAAAATGGCTCAAAGACAAGAGCCCCGGGGGGTCAATGCCTCCCGGGGCTCTTATGGTGTCAAGCTTAATATTTAGCCAGGTACTCGTCTATTTCCCACTGGTGGACCCGGATGCGGAAGGAATCCCATTCTTTGGCTTTGGCTTCAATGAACCGTTCAAAGATATGTTCACCCAGAGCGTCGCGGACAACCTGGTCTTTCTTCAATTCTTCCAAGGCCTCTATAAGACTGGCCGGCAGGCTGCCAATGCCCTCTTCATCGCGCAAATCGGCAGCCATACGGTAGATATTGCGGTCCACCGGGGCGGGGGGCGTCAGTTGGTTTTTAATCCCGTCCAGGCCGGCGGCAAGTTGTACTGCCAAAGCCAGATAAGGATTGGCGGAGGGATCAGGGCTGCGCAGTTCAATCCGGGTGGACGGTCCCCGCTTGGCGGGAATCCTGATCAGGGGGCTGCGGTTGCGGCCGGACCAGGCGATGTAACAGGGAGCCTCATAGCCCGGCACCAGGCGCTTGTAGGAATTTACCGTGGGGTTGGTGATGGCGGCAAAGGAACGCACATGATTCATCAGCCCGGCAATATACTGATAGGCCGCCTCTGAGAGTTCCAGCTTGCCCTGGGGATCATAAAAGGCGTTGCGGCCATTTCTAAACAGGGACTGGTTGGTGTGCATCCCGGAGCCATTGATGCCAAAAATCGGTTTGGGCATAAAAGTGGCATGCAGGCCGTGGCGCTGGGCAATAGTGCGCACTACCAGTTTGAAGGTGGCAATGTTGTCGGCGGCGGTCAGGGCATCGGCATATTTGAAATCAATCTCATGCTGGCCAGGGGCAACTTCATGGTGGGAAGCCTCAATCTCAAAACCCATCTGCTCCAGGGTCATGACCATGTCCCGCCGGGCGTTCTCACCCATGTCAACAGGCGCCATGTCAAAATACCCGGCATCATCATGGGTAACGGTGGTGGGGCGTCCTTCACTGTCGGTTTGGAACAGGAAAAACTCGCATTCGGGCCCTACGTTCATAGTGTAGCCCATTTCGGCGGCCTGGGCCAGAACAAGCTTCAAAGCGTTGCGGGGGTCTCCGAGGAAAGGGGTTTGGTCCGGGTTATACACGTCGCAGATCAGCCTGGAAACAGCTCCGTCTTTGGGGCGCCAGGGAAAAATGACGAATGTGTTGGGGTCTGGACGGAGGTACATGTCCGATTCTTCGATGCGCACAAACCCTTCGATGGAGGAACCGTCAAACATTAGTTCCCCCTCGAGCGCTTTTTCCAACTGCTCTACTGTAATAGCCACGTTTTTAAGTACGCCGAAAATGTCGGTAAACTGGAGGCGGACAAACTTAACCTCAAATTCTTTGGCTTTCTTAAGTACATCTTGGTTGCTAAGTCCCATGAGATTTTTCTCCCTTCGTTAATCAGACTAATGACAACATAATAGGCGCCAGGCATAAGCCTGTCACAGCCAGACTTATCCGGACGCCTTTGTCCCGTTTTTACAACTTCATGCTTCCGGTTACATTATATGCAAGGAATTGCGTTTTTGAACAAAACGCCCGGTCATTTGAAGTTTGGTCTACTCTCAGAACTCAATACCTTTGCGGGCTCCGATTCCCAGCTGATAAGGGTGCTTTAACTCCTGCATCTCTGTAACCAGTTGGGCCTTCCCGATGATTTCCGGCGGCGCGTTGCGTCCGGTAAGCACCACTTCCACCTGGGCCGGCTTTTTCTCCAAAAAGGCCAGCACCTCGGCCAAACTCAGCAGTTCAAACCAGAGGGCATTGTTAATCTCATCCAGAATGATAATGTCCCACTCGCCGGAACTCATCACTTCTTCGGCCCGGGCCAGGGCTTTCCTGGCCTCTGCCGCATCCCCCGGTGTGGCCTGCCCCTTTTTTACCCAGCCGGGGAGACCGAAGTGCTCCAGCCGGCATTCCGGTTCAAGCCGCTTGAAAGCGTCCAGTTCCCCGTAGTAAGAACTCCCTTTCATAAACTGAATGATGTAAACATGGAAGCCATGACCCACAGCCCGCAGGGCCAGGCCAAAGGCTGCCGTGGACTTGCCCTTGCTGTTGCCGGTATAGACCTGGATCAGTCCCTGTTCCAACCTCGGACGCATTACCTATTCTTCCCTTCCATGCCTCTGCCGATTCCCCCTAAACCGCTAACCGGCCGGCAAAATTTCAGTGTGTTATGTCGTCAAAGGTCCAGTTCGGGATGCCAGTAAGCCACCTGCTCATGCTCTTTCAGTTCGGGAAACCTCGCCAGCAGGCCATGACTGCTTTTGAAGGGGAAACTGAAAAAAAGTTGGAAACCTCGGACCCGCTCGTCCTGGGGGCGAATTTCCACTTTATCAGGATAAAAGTAATATCTTGACCCAGCATCCCGCCAGCAAATATCCAGACCGCCCAAGCGCAGTCTCACCTTTCCCCATTCCTGGACCATTACTCCGGTTATGGGCGACTTTGCCTGGACCAGGTTTTCTGTTTCCAACTCCAAGGCTGCACCGCGCAGCTGTAATTGAGCCAGGTGTTCAAGCAAGAACCGGCACGGGAGGCTTATGTCTTCCACCAACCGCCGTTCACTTGCCACAGTTTGCTGAATTTCCTCCAGGATATGACGTTGGGGATTTTGCGGCGACAATAATTTTATCTTACCGTCCAGGTAATAATAGAGATCTTCCAGTATCTCCAGAGAAAGTTCATCCTGCCGCTCACCCATATTATCCCTCCCCACAATCTAGTTTAAGTTTAGCAAAATAATCCAGCCTTGGCAACGCTGTTTCACTCCCAACTATGCCAAGCCTGTCGAACGTTAGTGCATAAACACCCTGATTCCGCGGCATTTCGAGCAATATTATGTGGGGAAAAATGCTAACCCTTTGTGGATAATATCGGGAAATTAGCGCGAACAATTCGGGCTAAAACAAAAAAGTGCTTGCAGCAAAACAATGGAACGCGGGTTCGTTTTATCCACAACTCAGGAGCGAAGCTGTGGATAACTTTTTCTGTTCAATTCGACAGTCGCCACAGTTTCGACAACAATAGACCCGGGCTTCTGGCTCAGTATAGAGCAAAGCCGGCCATGCCGTTGTTGGATGTATGCTCAGAAAACATACGTTTACGGCAGGGCCGGCTGCAAAACCAAACGCAAAACCCATCAAATCTTGTAACTACTCAGGAGTCAGAATGAGAGAACTGTTTCGAAGTATTCTGACTTCTGACTCCTGAATTCTGAATACCTGAATAGTAACAAAATCTTTTGCTATGTGTTTATCCCACAATTTTCGGGTTTCATGCCTTCTAGCTTTCTTCCCCGGCCAGGGCGCCCTCATGTCCCTGAACTATTTCCCTGTACTCTTTGAAAGCTGCTTTCAGGATGGCATCAGCCACCATGGAACGCTTGATGCCGTATACCCGGGCAGCCCAATCCAAGTCGTCCAGGACCTCCCGGGACAAGTCCAGTTCCACGCTGTATCTGGTTTGCTTGATGAAGTCCTCAAAGGTCTGCCGCATGCCGTCGCCATTCATCTTCCAGCTCATTCCTAAGGTAATAATTCAGAAGTCAGGAGTCAGGAGTCAGGAGTCAGGAGTCAGGAGCCAGGAGTCAGAATGGGAGAGTGGCTTATCATCCCGAAGTATTCTGAATTCTGACTACTGACTCCTGAATACTCTGTAAGCTTACCTTTCCCCCTTTCCCGCAAAAAAATCCC